>NZ_JBQEOE010000025.1:0-86128 GCF_052045105.1 Lysobacter sp. 22409
GTTACTTTCTTTTGCTAAGCCCAAAAGAAAGGTAACCAAAGAAAAGGGCTCTCCTTGCAAGGGCACAGGCCACGAGTGCGGTGCTGTCGCCGGGATTTTCCGATAAGACATCCCTGTCTTATCGGAAAACGGCGCACGTCCTGTGCGCCGCCCTCCGGGTCTCCAGACGTTCTCGCAAGCTCGTGACTGCGCCAGGCAAGAAAAACAACGGCCAGGGCCGGAGCGGCCCTCAGGTTGCCGTTGCCGTTGCCGTTGCCGTTGCCGCAAAGATTTTGCTGTTGCTGTTGCTGTGCGTCGCCGAGCACTCGCGAAGGCAATCGAAGACCCGGAGGGCGGCCCGCAAGGATGCGGGCCGTTTTTCATCGGGACAGGGATGTCCCGTATGAAAAATCCCTGCGGAGGCACCGCTCGTGCGGGCTTGTGATTCAAAGAAAAGCATTTTTCTTTGGTTACCTTTGACCGAAGGGAATCCAGACGGACTTTTGTTGCTTATGACAAAAGAAAGTAACCCGCCGCTTTAGTGGCGGAAGCTTTTGGCGTTTGATCTTGATCTTGATCTAACTCAAGGGAGGCGCCGCAAGGCGGAAACGACGCGGTCGCGGCTCGCGCCGCTCCTACCCTGCGAAGGCACGCTGCTTCGATGTACGACATGGGCGTTGGTCTTTCTACGCGTCCAGTAGTCGCGGCTCACGCCGCTCCTACAGTGGAGGCAACTGCATCCCGTGAGTCAAAACGCCCGACTCACGGTAAAACTCCCGAACACGGGCGTTTGCCTCTGCCCCTCGAACTCCCGCGTCCGGTGATACCGCGCCAAGGCGAACTTCCAGCGCCCGCGCATCGCCGCCAAGCCGTAGCCGACATCGGCCACTAACGGCCGCTTGTCGACGCTGTGGCTGTCGCGGAAGGTGTTGCCGTCCAGGGTGATGTCGCGCAACACCCAGCGCGCATCGAAGGTCATGAACAGGTGCGCGCCGAAACGGCGGTTGCCGGTGTTGTAGTGCTGGGTCGGCGCGGTGTTTTCGCCGGCCGGACGCAACGGGGTGCTGCCGAAATCGTCCGGCAAGCGCAGGCCGAAACGCAGTTCCGCGCCGGCGTTGGCAAAGGTCGCCAGGTTGCCGAAGCTGCCGCCGTAATGGCCGATCGCATCCCAGCCCCAACGGCCGTTGTGGGCGTCGCCGGCCGAATAGCGGTGCATGCGTTCGTGGACGATGCGGAACACCGGTTCGTCGTGCAGTTGGTGGTCCCAGCCGCGGAAGGTCTCGTCGCCGAGCATCTTGTGCACTTCGTTCTGCACTTGCTTGCCCAGCGCAGACGGCCCAACCAGGCCGAACTGCAGCTGCGTGGTCTGCAGGTAATCGCCGTTGCGGGCGTTATAGCCCAGGCCGACCAGCAAGGCCGCTGCGTACGGCCGGTCGTCCTCGATCAGGTCGCCGCGGGTGTAGTCGGTCGGGGTGAAGATGCCCTGGGCGAAGGTCGCGATCATGTTGCGCTGTTCGAAGCCTTCGGGCTGCAGCGCATCGAGGCGACGGTTGACCCAACGCGCGAGCCGCGGAATGCAGGGGTCGTCGGTGTAGTCGGCCAGGTTCGGCGAGACCAGGGTCAGCTGGATGCCGTTGCTATAGCCCTGGTCCTGGCCGCCGAACAGATCGTTGTCGAGGCGCAGATTGACCGTGGGAGGAAGCCGGGTGTGGCCGTTGGTGCAGGCCTCGCGACCGGCGGCGTGCACGCCGGAAGCGAACAACAGAGCGGAAAGCAGGACAGCGGTCTGGCGCATGGGGAAGGACTATCGAGACGAACGAAGCGGACGGAGCGACCTGGCCCGAAGGGCGGCGACGAGACGGTGCGATGCGCATGCAAGCGCCGATCCATGCAGCGTCGCGGCGCCCGCTCTGCGGGGCCGGCGAGGCAGGAGGATCGGCGCACACGTTCGCACGGAAGCGCCGCGACGGCGTTCGCAGGGCCGCGATGGATTGTCCCGTCGATGGTGCTTGAGACGCGCGCGGGCGTCTTTGCGCGGTATGCCGGCCGGACCGGCGGCGCGCCGGCACGGCGATTAAAGCCAGCGTCCCTCGTTCGCCTATTCGACTTCGGGCAGCGCGTACTCGAAGCGATAGAAGTGCGCGCCGCCTTCGCGGATGTCGATGCCCATCGAGCCGGTCAGGCCGAGCAGTTCGCCGGTGCCCGAGTCCGGCACCACCACGATGCTGAGGTCGGGCGTGCCGCGCACCATCAGGGCGCGGTGCAACAACAGGAAGCTGCCGCTGCGCCCGTCCAGGCGGCCCTCGACTTTTTCCAGGGCGACGTAGCCGGCCGAGCCTTTGACCTCGGTCATCGCCGCGAGCATCTCGCCGCGGCTGGCCGCATCGAGTTCGCCATGGAAGCGCTTGTCGATCGCCATGCGTCCGAATTTCCCCGTGGCCGCGTCGTGCACCGGCTCCGGGCTGAGTTTCACGTCGAAGGGGCCTTCGATCTTTCGGGTCATGGCGTCACCGTGGCGGGCAAACGGGGCGGCGCGAGGCCGGGGCGAACCGCGCCAGTCCTGCAGCGCGGGCCGCCAGCATAGGTCGGAATGCATCGCAGCGGATGCGAGCGCCGCGACCGCAGGTCGGAAGGCGCAGTGCGGCAACTTGCCGCAGCCGGCTGCGCCACTGCCTCGCCTAGCATCTGCGCGCCCGGCGGCTGCAAGCGCCGCCTCCCCCTATCCGCCGCGACCGTGGCCGCCACCTTGCCGTGCGGCCGCGCCTCCGCCGTTCCGAGTCCCGATCCCGCAGATGCCCCCTCACCACCGCCGCTTTCGCCTCGCCCTGGCTTGCTTCGCCGCGGCGCACACGCCCCAACTCGCCCACGCCGATGCCGCGGCGGTCGACCTCGATGCGGTGCGCGTGGTCGCCGCGCCAGCGCCGGCGCGCTCGGTCGCCACCGCGAGCCGGCTCGGCCTGGACCCAGAGGAAATCCCGGCGACGCTCGACGTGCTGGATCGTCACGACATCCAGGCGCGGGGTCTGCGCGACAGCGTCGAAGCCCTGCGTGCGATGCCCGGGGTCATGGCCGGCAATCTGCCGGGGCAGCCCGGCGTAGCCTCGATGCGAGGCTTCGCCAGCGGCGCGATTGCTTACTTGTTCGATGGCGTGCGCCTGACCAGTTCGGGCTTCTCCTCGCGCAACTGGGACAGTTTCAACTTCGAGCGCATCGAAGTACTCAAAGGCCCGGCCTCGGTGCTGTACGGCGAAGGCGTGCTCGCCGGCGCGATCAACTACGTGCCCAAGAGCGCGCAACTCGACGAGCGCAACGGAGAACTGCTGCTCGGCTACGGCAGCCACGGCAGCGCCCGCCTCGGCCTCGACGGCAACCTGCCGCTCAACGAACGCCTGGCGGTTCGCGGGGTGCTCAGCGCCAATCGTTCGAGCGGCCACGTCGACGACACCGACTCGGCGGCGCTGGCGTTCAGCGGTTCGCTGCTGTGGCGCCCGAACGAGCGCTTGTCGGCCACCCTCGCCCTCGACCATCAGCGCGACGATTTCGACACGGCTTACTTCGGCACGCCGCTGGTGCCGCGCTCGGTGGCGAGCGCACCGAGCGGGCTGGTCGACAATGCCTTCGGCCTGGCGATCGACCGGGCCGCGCGCGCACGCAACTACAACGTCGGCGACGGCCGCATGGATGCGCATTCGACCTGGCTGCGCTTGCGCCTGGACTATCGCATCGACGAGCATTGGTCGCTCAACAACGAGCTCAGTGTCTACGACGCGCGGCGCCGCTGGGACAACACCGAGGACTTCAGCTACAACGCCGCCAGCGGCCTGCTCGACCGCAGCAGCGCGCGCATCCACCACGAGCAGCGGGTCTGGAACGAGCGCCTCAGCCTGCGTCACGACGGCCGCCTCGGTGGGCGCCGGCACGTGTTCGCCGCCGGCTTGGAATACAGCGATACCGACTTCTTCAACCTGCGCCGCTTCGGCCGCGCCGCACCGGTCGACCTGGCCGCGCACGAGCGAGGCCGCTTTCCGGCCGACACCGCCGCCAATTTCCGCAATGGCCGCAACGTTTTCAGCACCCGCGTCGACGTCGCCGCCTTATTCGTCGAAGACGCGATCAACTTGAGCCCGCGCTGGCTGCTGGTCGGCGGATTGCGCCACGAGCGCATCTCGCTGGATCGCGATGGTCTCGATCTCGACACCGGCCTGCGCAGCGGTTTCCGCCGCCGCTTCAATCCGACCTCGTGGCGGCTCGGCAGCGTGTTCGATCTGCGCCCCGGTACCCAGTTGTATGCGCAATACAGCAACGCGGTGTTGCCGGTCAGCTCGTTCCTGACCATCAACCAGCGTAACAACGCCTTCGAGCTCAGCGAAGGCGATTCGATCGAAATCGGCCTACGCACCCGCTTGCTCGATGATCGCCTGCAACTGACCGCGGCCGCCTACCGCCTGCGCCAGGACGACATCCTGACCCGCGACCCGCTGCAGCCGGCGCTGACCGTGCAGAACGGCCGTCAGTCCTCGCGCGGGGTCGAGCTCTCGCTGTCGGCGCAGGCCACCTCGCGACTGCGCATCGACGCCAGCGCGTCCTTGCTGTCGGCGCGTTTCGACCGCCTGCTCGAAGCCGGCGGCATCGACCGCAGCGGCAATCGCCCCTCGAACGTGCCCGAGCGCAGCGCCAGCCTCGACGCTTGGTATCGCCTCGAAGGCTTGCCCCTGAGCTTAGGCCTCGGCCTGCGCCACGTCGGCGATTTCTACACCGACAACGCCAACGCCTATCGGGTCCGTTCGCATACCGTCGCCGATGCCTCGGTCGCCTGGGAACCTTCGTCCGCCAGCCGCTACAGCCTGCGCCTGCGCAATCTCGGCAACGCCTTCTATGCGCAGTGGTCGGGCTACAGCGCAACCCAGGTCTACCTCGGCGCGCCGCGCACGCTGGAGCTGACCTATTCGCACTCGTTCTGACATGGCCGCGGCCGGTCACGATCTCTATCGCGCGGTCTGGCGCTGGCATTTCTATGCCGGCCTGTTCGTCGCGCCCTTGCTGCTGATCCTGGCGATCACCGGTTCGATCTA
The DNA here is from genome assembly GCF_052045105.1 of Lysobacter sp. 22409. Taxonomy (NCBI): domain Bacteria; kingdom Pseudomonadati; phylum Pseudomonadota; class Gammaproteobacteria; order Lysobacterales; family Lysobacteraceae; genus Lysobacter; species Lysobacter sp. 22409. Next base: position 5,052 of record NZ_JBQEOE010000025.1, read on the forward strand.
TCTGTTCAACGACGAGATCGAAGATGCGGTCCACGCCGATTTGCGCTTCGCGCCCGAACGCCGCGCCGCGCTGCCGCCGTCGCGCCTGATCGCAGCCGTGCAGGCGGCGTATCCGGGCACGGTGACGCGCATCGACTTGCCCTCGCAGCCGCGCCGCACCGCGCAGGTGTTCGTGACGCCGGCGCAGGGCGAGCCGCTGCGGGTGTTCGTCGACGCCGGCACCGCCCGCGTCCACGGCGCCTTCGTCTATACCCGCACCCTGGTCGGTTTCGTCGACACCGTGCACGGCTCGCTGCTGCTCGGCCGCGTCGGCGACGCCATCGTCGAGCTGGCCGCGTGCTGGGCACTGCTGTTGATCGCGACCGGCCTGTATCTGTGGTGGCCGTCCGGACCCGGCTGGTATCGCGCTTTGTGGCCCGATCTGCGCGCGCGCGGACGCGGCTTCTGGCGCAGCCTGCATGGCGCGGCCGGGGTGTGGACCTCGGCGCTGATTGTATTCCTGATCCTGACCGGCCTGCCCTGGGCCGGGGTGTGGGGCGATCTGTTGCGCGCCGGCACCCAGTCGCTCGGCATCGGTCATCCCGAACAGCATCGCCACCACGGCCCGGCCAAGTCCAGCGCCGCGCCGACCATGGCGCAGGCCATCGGCGAAACGCCATGGACTCTGCGCGACGCGCCGATGCCGGTCTCCGCGCACGCGCATCACGGTGGGCATGCCGGCATTTCGCCGGCGCAGGCGAGCGACATCGGCATCGATGCCGCAGTGCGCGCACTCGCCGCGCAGGGACTCGTCGCCGACTACCGCCTGTCCTTGCCGCAGAGCGCCGACGGCGTTTATTCGGCGGTGGTCTATCCGGACCGGCCACAAGGCCAGCGCAGCGTGCAGATCGACCGCTATCGCGGCACCGTCGCCGGCGACACCGGCTTCGCCGATTACGGCTGGGCGGCGCAGGCGGTCGAAGTCGGCGTGCAATTGCACATGGGCAACTACTTCGGCCGCGCCAACCAGTTCGTCATGCTGCTGCCCTGCCTGGGCGTAGTCGGCTTATGCCTCAGCGGCGTGTGGATGTGGTGGCGGAGGCGCCCACGCGGCCGCCTCGGCGCGCCGCGCACCCCGACGCCGACCCAGGCGAAGACCGTCGTCGCCATCGCGATGGGCTGCGGCCTGCTGTTCCCCTTGCTGGGCGCCTCGTTGCTGCTCGTGTTCGTACTCGACCGTAGGCTGATCGCGCGCCTACCGCGTCTACAGGCCGCGTTGCGCTGATCCTTGCGCGGTACAAAGGTGACGATAAAAGCGACTACTGGCTCCGGTCCAGCGTACCGGAGCCAGTAGCGCCCCCTGCCGGGGACGCTGATGCATCGGTCCGGTCTAGTCGACCCGGGCCGAAGCCTCGTCGCACCAGTGCGACGGCAGGGCCACCGCACCCGACGGAGGGGCGGGAGGCGGTGTCTGGGCGGCGACCCGCGTCGCACTGCGACGCGGCTTCGCCTTGATGCCGGTGCCGCGCGAGGCGACACGCTTGTTCTTGGAGATCGGCCGCGCAGCGCGCGCCTTGGCCTTCGCGATCGAGCCCGAAGCTTTGGAGGCAACAGCGGGCCGAATCGGGCAATAGCCGGGACGCGCCGGCGCCGCAACCGCTTGCGCAGTCGTACCTGCGCTCGAAGGTGCCGACACGGCCGCGCCGCTGGCGAGCGCCGACGCCGCGACGACGGGCATCGACGAAGCCGCCTTCGCAGTCGAGCTCGTCGTAGCCGGCGCTGCCGGATCGCCGCCGCCCGCATCGGCCTGGGCATCGGCCCGCGGCGCCGCGCGCGCGACCGCGACCGCCGGGGTACCGCCCCAGCCCAGGCGCAGGCCCATGTTGAGCGAATGCGCGCGATCGTCGCTGCCGATGTCGCCGCGGTACTCGATGAAGCCGCTGCTGACCGGGCTGAGCTGGTAGGACAGGCCCAGGCCGACGTTCCAGCGATTGCGCTCGGCGGCGAAACCGTTGACGGCGAAGTCAGGCACGCTCGCGCCGGCGAAAGCGTTGCGCGCGAACGGCCGGTCGTCCTGCAGGTCGTGCAGATAACGGATGTCCGCGGTCGGCCGCCACTTGCGCGCGCCCTGACCGGGCAGGCCCGAGAAACGCACGCCGATGCCGGCGGTGGTGGTGTCGAAACTGTCGCTGCTCACGACCAGGTTGGCGTCGCCGCCACCGCGCTCGCTGAAACGGATCGCTTCGAGCTTGCTGTAGTACACGCCGAGCAAGGGCTCGATGCGCAGGCTCGCGCCATCCCAGCGCCAACCGGCTTCGAGCATGCCGTACACGCCGTCGCCGCTGAAATGCGCATCGGTGCGGGCGTTGAAGCTGCCCACCGCGATCTCGCGTTCGGCGTCGTAGCTGGCGTAGCTGTAGCCGACCGCGCCCTGGGTCCAGAACGCACCCGGCGCATACAACCATTGGATGCCGACATTGAACAGATCGGCTTCGACCCGGTCGTCGCGACGGTCGGTCTCCATCTTCGAGTGGGCCATGCCGACGTGGCCGCCGAAACGGAAGTTCGCGCCGGGCGAACCTTCCAGGCCCATCGCGAAACCGGCGAGCGAGTTGTCGATGCCGGCCAGGCCTTCGCCATCGAACTCGGCGCGGCCGCCGTACGCGGTCGCCCACAAGGTGCCCAGGGTTTCCTCGTCCTCGACGCCGGCATCGCGCACGCGGTCGAGCTGGCGGGCGACGCTGCGTTGCAGTTGCTCGGCGTTGTAGCGCTGGGCGCTGACGATGGAGGCGTAGGTCTCGCCGCTGAGCGTATCGAAGGCGCGCGGCGCCTGCGCCGCGGTGAGGCCGCGCGCAGCCGCGATCAGGGTCGGCAACTGACCGCTGTTGGCGTCTGCGATCGTCTGCAAGGCGTTGGCCACCGCCTGTTGATTGCCGCTGAGGCCGGGGAACTGATTGAAGCGGATGCCGCTGCCGCCGACATCGTGTTCGCTCAAGCGCAGGAACACGTCGTTGCCGATCGTCACCAGGGTCGCATCGAGGAAGGGCAAGGCGGTTTGCGAAACGCCGGTGAAAGCGCCGCTGATCGCCGCGGCATCGACGATGCGATAGTCGGTAACCGGTGCGTAGCTGCCGGCCTGCGGAATCGCCACGACCTGGCCGCCGTTCAAGGTCGCCGTACCCGCGACGATCACGCTGTCGGTGACGCCGGCGCCGGTCTGCCGCACTTGCAGGGTCGCGCCGGGATTGACCGTGAGGCTGGCGACATTGAGCGACGCGCCGACCGATCCGTTGCCGCCGGCCGCACCCGTCGCCCCGGCCAGGCCGGAAGGCGCGAGGGTACCGCCGAGCGTCAACGCACCGGTCAACGCGCCGTCCCCAATCAGTGCGCCGCCCGCCGCGACCGCGGCATTGCCGGCGAGCGTGCCGTTGAGCACCAGGTTGCCGGCGATGGCGCTGTTGGCGAAGTTGGCGGTGCCGCCGGCGGGCAGGATCAGGCTGCCGCCGGCAGCGAGATTGAGTTGTTCGAAGCCGATCAACGAAGCCCAGGGCAAGCTGCCCTCGCCGCTGCCGCCGACCGCGAAGGTGTCGCTGCCGATGCCGGCGTTGATCGAACCGGTGATGCCGGCGAGGTTCGCCAGGCTGCTGTAGAAACGGTCGTCGCCGCCGCCGAGATCGACCGCGCCGGCGATCGCGCCGGTCGCACTGAGTTGGTCGACGCCGCCGCTGAAGTTGGCGCTGGTGCCGGCCGCTGAAGCGAAGCCGGCGGTGATCGGATTGCTGACGTTGAGGGTGCCGCCCTGCACCGACAGACCGCCGGCGAAACCGGAGACGTTGCCGCTGAGGGTAAGCGCGGCGCTGCCGGCCTTGATCAGGGTGCCGCTGCCCATGACCGTGCCGCTCAGGGTCAGGCCGTTGCTGCCGATCACGCTGAGTGCGGTGCCGGCGTCGACGTTGACGGTGTTGGCCAGATCGATGCCGGCGATCGCTGCGCTGAGGTTGGCGTTGCCGCCGACGCTGAGCGCGCCGCTGCCGAGCGCGGTGGAATTGGCGAGCGCGAGCGTGCCGGCGTCGAGGTCGAAACCGCCGCCGAAGGTGTTGGCGGCGCCGAGCGTCAGGGTGCCGCTGCCGTCGAAGGCCAGACCGCCGGCGCCGCCGATGCTGCCGTTGAGGGCGAGATCGTTGGTGCCGCCGATGCCCAACTGCGCGCCGCCCGCCAAGGTGATCGCATTGCCGAGGGCGATGGCAGGCGCGGTCGCGGTGAGTTCGGCATCGCCACCGACGCTGAGCGTACCGCTGCCGAGCGCGAGGTTGTTGCCGACGCCGAGCGTGCCGGCATTAAGCGCAACGCCGCCACCGAACAGGTTGGCGCCACCGAGTTCGAGCGTGCCGATGCCGTTCATCGCCAGGCCGCCCGCGCCGCCGATGCTGCCGCTGAGCGAGAGCGCGTTGGCACCGCTGATGGCGAGCGTCGTACCGGCGCCGAGATTGATCGCATTGGCCAAGGCGATGTCGGGCGCGCTTGCGGTCAGGCCGGCGTTGCCGCCGACGTTGAGCGCGCCGCCGCCGAGCGCGAGGTCGGAGCCGACCGCGAGGGTACCGCCGCCGAGCGCGACGCCGCCGTTGAAGACGTTGGCGCCGCTCAGCGTGAGCGTGGCCGGGCCGTTGAAACTCAAGCCGCCGGCCCCGCCGATGGTGCCGCCGAGGGCAAGATCGTTGGCGCCGCCGATGCTCAGTGCGGCGTTGAGGTTGATCGCATTGCTCACGCTCAGCGCGGTACTGGCATTGAGCGTGGCCGCGCCGTTGACCGACAGCGCGCCGCTGCCGAGCGCGGTAGCGGTGCCGAGATTGAGGGTGCCGGCCTGCAGGTCGAAGCCGCCGCCGAAGTTGTTGGCGCCGTTGAGCGAGACTGCACCGGCACCGGTCTTGATCAACGAACCGGCGCCGCCGATGGTGCCGCCGAAACCGAGGTCGGCCGCGCCGCCGAGGGTGAGCCCGGCCCCGGCACCGAGGTTGATCGCGTTGCCGATGTTCAAGGCCGCGCCGGTGCTGGCGAGGCTGGCGTTGCCGGCGACGTCGAGCGTGCCGGTGCCGAGCGAGGCATCGGCGCCGAGCAGGAGATTGCCTGCGGCGAGCGACACGCCGCCGCCGAAGCTGTTGCTTCCGCCGAGGGTGAAAGCGCCGCTGCCGTTGATCGACAGACCGCCGTCGCCGGCGATGGTGCCGTTGAGCGCGAGCGCATTGGCGCCGCTCAGGGCGAGGGTGGTGCCGGTGGCGAGATTGACCGCGTTGCCGAGCGCGATGCCGGGCACGCCGGCGCTCAAGCCGGCATTGCCGCTGACGTCGAGCGCGCCGGTGCCGAGGGCGAGGTTGTTGCCGACGCTGAGGCTGCCGCTGAACAGATCGACGCCGCCGCCGAAGGCATTGGCACCGTTGAGGCTCAAGGTGGCGCTGCCGCCGTAGTTCAATCCGCCGGCGCCGGAAATCAGGCCGCCGAAACCGATGTCGTTGCTGCCGCCGATGCCGAGGTCGGCATTGAGCACCACTGCGTTGCCGAGGTTGACCGCCGCGGTGGAGCTGAAGTTCGCCGCGCCGTTGACGCTCAAGGTACCGAGGCCGAGCGAGGTGTTGGTGCCGACACTGAGTCCGCCGCCGAGCAGGTTGATGCCGCCGGCGAAGACGTTGGCGTTGCCCAGGCTCAAGGTCGCCGCGCCGCTCTTGGTCAGGCCGCCGAGGCCGCCGAGGCTGCCGTTGAGGGCGAGGTCGTTGCTGCCGAGGATGCCCAGCCCGGCATTGAGATTGAAGTTGTTGCCGAGGCTGACCGCGGTGTTGGCGTCCAGGGTGCCGGCGCCGCTGACGGTCACCGCGCCGCTGCCGAGAGCGGTGTTGCTGCCGACCGTCAGTGCGCCATCGCCGAGATTGAAGCCGCCAGAAAAATTGTTGCTGCCGTTGAGGGTGAGCCCGGGCGCGCCAGCGAGGCTGAGACCGCCGGCACCGTTGATCGTGCCGTTGAGGGTCAACGCGCCGCCACCGCCGCCGGCACCGAAGTTGAGGGTGTTGTTGAGCACCAGGTTGTTGGTCAGGGTCACGCCGGCTGCGCCGGTGAGCGAGCCGGCGCCGTTGACGGTCAGGGTGCCGGTGCCGAGCGCGCTGTTGTTGCCGACATCGATCGAACCGGCCTGCAGCACGGTACCGCCGCTGTAGTTGTTGCTGCCGGTCAGCGCCAGCGCGCCGCTGTTGAGGGTCAGACTGCCGGCGCCATTGATGTTGCCTGCGAGGGTGAGCGTACCGGCGCCGTTGAGGGTCAGCGCACCGTTGAGTTGTACCTGGTTGGTCAAGGTGCCGGTGAAGGCGGCGTTGAGCGTCGCCGGGCCGCCGACCAGGAACAAACCGGTGCCGAGCGAGCCGGCACTGCCGAGAGTGAGACCGCCGGCGTTGAGCGCGAGGCCGCCGCTGAAGTTGTTGCTGCCGAGCAGCGACAGCGTGCCGGTGCCGTTCTTGATCAGGCCGCCGGCGCCGCTGACGGTGCCGCCGAGGTTCAGGTTGTTAGGGCCTTGCACGATCAAGCCGCCGGTGAGGTCGACGTTCTGCGCCAGGGTCAGCCCCGGCAGCGAGGCCTGAATCGCGCCGCCGTTCGCGGTCAGGGTGCCGGTACCGAACGACAGCGCATTGTCGAACAACGACAGGCCACCGTTGAGGGTCGCGCTGCCGCTGACCACGGCGCCGCTCAGGGTCCAGGTGCCGCTGTTGACGGTCAGGTTTTCGAAGTTGAGGTATTGCAGCGCCGAGATCGAACCGCTGCCGCCGCTGCCCGAACCCGGGCCGGCGACGGTGTTCTGCAGCACCAGGGTGTCGAGACCGCCGACGCCGGCATCGACGGTACCGGTCGCGGCGAAGGTCAGGAAACTCGGCGGTACCGACGGCGTCGGCACGGTCACCGGCGGCAAGGGAATCAGCGGATTGCCGAGCGAGGAGCCGGTGACCGCGATGAACGTGTCGTTGCTGAGGGTGGTGCCGAGCGAGACGCTGCCGTTGATCGTGCCGGCGTTGACGAAGACATTGCCGCCGCTGCCGGGGCTGGAGAACGCGACCCGGCCGGTGATCGTGCCGGTGTTGGTGAAGTTGACGTTGCCGCCGCCGTAGATGGCGACTGCGACCGAATTGACCGGATCGAACAGACCCAACGCGCTCATCCCGATCGAACCGCTGTTGGTGATCGCGGTGGTGCCGGTGTTGGCCACCAGCATCGCCGTGCCGCCGAGGCCGAAGGTGCCGTCGAAGGTGCCTTCGATCGATCCCTGGTTGTTGATGACGACATTGCCGCTGGCCGGCGCGACCAGGTTGCCGACCGCGAGCGCGCGCGCCAGCACCAGCGAGCCGGCGGCATTGGCGTCGATCGCACCAAGATTGTTGAGGGTCAGGCCGTTGCCGCCGAAGGTCATCGCGGTGCCGCCCGGCAGCGTGCTCATGATCGCGCCGGCCTGAACGGTGACGTCGAGGTTGTTGGCGTTGCTGAGGAAGCTGTTCGGATTCGGCGGAAGCAGGATCGGCACGCCAGTGCAGCTGACCGTGGCGCCGTCGGTCGGCACGGCCGGCGTGCACGCAGCGCGGGCCTGCCCGGCGAACATCTGCAGGGCGATCAGCAGCGGGATCGCCTGGGCGATGCCGCGGCTGAGGGGATGTAGGCGAAGACTACGACGCGCATCTGCGGGCATGACCGTTCCTCCGTTAGCCAAAGCTGGCACGACGGGGACGGTCGAAGGACGAGGACCTTCGATTACAACGGCGTCACGCCCGTGCCAACGACGAGGCCGGGCGCTGGCCCGGCCATCCGACAACGACGAGATCCTGTTTCGACAGTTACGAACGACAGCGGCGATCGACAACGTGCAGCGGGTGCCTCGATTCGCGACAGCAGAGAACGAAACGCCATGGCGAGTCTGTGCGATCGCGTAGCAGTTTATTGATCGGCCTGCATTGCGAACTCACGTTCGCTCACCCGTATTCAGGCAGCTGTATGTAGCTCACCGAAACTCACCGTGCAGCCTGCACAGGCCGTGCGGAAGATATCGACTATTGCCGCGAACATCGCAGTGCCGCGCTCGAACGGAAACGGCCCGGCTGCATGCGCAACCGGGCCGTTCGTCATCGCTCGCAGTCCCGTACCGGCCGCATCGTGGGCCGACGCGGTATCGCCGCGCCGATCAGACCAGGGTCAAGGTCACGTCGATGTTGCCGCGGGTGGCGTTGGAGTACGGGCAGACCACGTGGGCCTTGTCGACCAGCGCCTGCGCCTGTTCGCGCGGCAGGCCCGGCAGGGAGATCTTCAGTTCGACTTCGATGCCGAAACCGGTCGGGATCTGGCCGATGCCGACGCTGCCGTCGATCGCCGCGTCGGCGGGCAGCGCGATCTTCTCGCGGCCGGCGACGAACTTCAGCGCGCCCATGAAGCAGGCCGAATAACCGGCGGCGAACAACTGCTCCGGGTTGGTGCCGTCGCCGCCGGCGCCGCCGAGTTCGCGCGGCGTGGTCAGCTTGGCGTCGAGCGCGTTGTCGGAGGAGACGGCGCGGCCGTCGCGGCCGCCGGTAACGTGAGCGTGGGCGGTGTAGAGGACTTTTTCGATGGACATGGTGAGGCTCCGGTGGGGTGGTGACGGCGGGCGGCAAGCCCGCCAGAAATGAATCGATGACTATTTAATCGCACACTATTCACAGAATCGAACGATGCCTCCGGCGAGCGACCGCCGGCATCGATCAAGCGTTTCGGATCAGGCTTTCGCGCAGGCTTTCGAGTTGCCGCTTGATCAGCGCCAGTTGCTCGTAGGAGCAACCTTCGACCGCGCACGACACGCCCTGAGGAATGCCCTGGGCCTTGGTCTTGAGCGCGCGCCCGGCCTTGCTCAACTCGATGATGACCTGGCGCTCGTCGCTGGCGGCGCGGGTACGCGTGACCAGGCCGGCGGCTTCGAGCCGCTTCAGCAGCGGGGTCAAGGTGGCCGAATCGAGGAACAGGCGTTCGCCGATCTCCGACACCGTCACCTCGTCGCGCTCCCACAGCACCATCATCACCAAGTACTGCGGATAGGTCAGGCCGAGCTTGGCGAGCAGCTTACGATAGACCTTGTTGAGCGCCAGGCTGGTGGAATACAGGGCGAAGCACAGCTGGTCGTCGAGCAGCAGGGTCGGCTGCGGCGATTTGGCGGAGGCGGCGGGCTTCTTCATGGGGCTCAATTTACATAGCGCGCTATTTAATAGCAAGCACTGACAGGCGCCGAATCCGGTCCCGGAGTGTTCCAGTGGTGGATCGAATCCCGGGCGGTGCTACTGCAGCCGTCATCTCCGCGAAGGCGGAGATCCAGAGACTTAAGAGTCATGCCTCAGTGAAGCCGTGGGTATTCGGCTCCGCCGAAATAAAGCGGAGCCCGCTGCGCGGTAACGACGGCAGGACGGTTTCGCGACGTACCGCCAGCCGTCATTCCCGCGAAAGCGGGAATCCAGAGACTTCAGCGTCATACCTCGGTAAAGCCCTGGGTATTCGGCTCCGCCAAAGGAAGGCGGAGCCCGCCTTTGCCGCCCCCTCCCCACCATAACCAAGACACTTCCAGCCGCGCCCCACCCTGCCGCACTATCGGCCGATGCGAACGATCACCCTGACGCTGGGGCTGTCCGCCCTGATCGCCGGCTGCGCCGCCGCGCCGGTTTCTTCCACCACCGATCCTGCGAACGCCGACCCGGCCACGGCCGACCGCGTCGACGCCTTGATGCGCGACTACGCCGGCGACGGCCCCGGCGCCGCCTTGCTGGTACTGCGCGACGGTCAGGCCGTGGTGCGCCGCGGCTACGGCCGGGCGGTGCTCGAGGATGGCGCCGCCGCGACGCCGCAGACCAACTACCGCCTGGCCTCGATCAGCAAACAGTTCACCGCCGCCGCGGTGTTGCTGCTCGCGCAGGACGGCAAGCTCGGCCTGGACGACCCGATCAAACGTTGGCTGCCGTCGCTGCCGAAGGCCGCCGATGCCATCACCCTCCGCCAGATCCTCAGCCACACCTCGGGCCTGATCGACTACGAGGACGTCATGCCGCCGGAGTTCGACGACCGCGATCGGCAGATGCACGACCGCGACGTGCTGCGCGTCCTCGAAGGCCAGAACCGCACCTACTTCATCCCCGGCCAGGACTATCGCTACAGCAACAGCGGCTACGCCCTGCTCGCGCTGACGGTCGAAAAAGCCTCGGGCAAGAGCTTCGCCGCCTTCCTGCGCGAACGCATCTTCCTGCCGCTGGGCATGCGCCACACCGTCGCCTACGAGCGCGGCCTGTCCGAAGTCGCGCACCGCGCCTACGGCTACAGCTTCGAGCAGCGCCGCTGGACCCGCACCGACCAGAGCCCTACTAGCGCGGTGCTCGGCGACGGCGGCATCTATTCCTCGATCGACGACCTGGCCCGCTGGGACGCGGCCCTGTACGACGACCGCTTGCTCAGCGACGCATCGCGACGCCTGGCCTTCAGCCCGCATACGTCCACCGACTTGGCGGATGTCGCCTATGGCTACGGTTGGCGCATCACCGGCGAGACTCTGTGGCATTCCGGCGAAAGCATCGGCTTCCGCAACGTCATCGTGCGTTACCCGCAGCGGCGCCTGACCGTGGTGTTGCTGAGCAATCGCAACGACCCCGAGCCCTATCGCCTGGCCTTGCGGATTGCCGAGCTGTATTTGCCGGATGCCGCAGGCGCGGGGCGTTGAGGTTCGATTGAGGCCGCGCAGCACTACGTCCTCACCCTAACCCTCTCCCGTAAACGGGAGAGGGGACTCACAGCCGTCCGCTCTTAGCCCTCTCTCGTAACGGGAAAGGGGACTCAAAGCCATCCGCTCTTGGCCCCTCTCCCGTTTACGGGAGAGGGGTTGGGGTGAGGGGAAACAGGCAATGCGGACGCCCAGGCCGAAGCGCAACGCCGAAAGCCGAAGTCCCGGCCTGCGTTCACCTCACCGGAAAATCGAACGCCGTTTGCGGCGTCGGCTCCGGCTTGTAGGTGTAGTGCCACCACTCCAGAGGATAGTTCTCGAACCCCTCGCGGCGCATCGCCGAGCGCAGCAGCTCGCGGTTGGAGCGCTGCTGGACGCTGACGCTCGGCGACGCGGTGTGCGCGGTTTCGTCGAAAAAGTCGAAGGGCGTACCCATGTCCATCGGCTCGAAGCGGTCTTCGCGCAGTTCCAGCAGGCTCAGGTCGACGGTGGCGCCGCGGCTGTGGCCCGAGGTCGGCGAGATGTAGTCGCCGAGCAAGACCCGCTTGTCGAGGTTCGGGTAGTACTGCGGCTTGCTGCGCTGATCGTCGAGGTCGCCGGCCCAAGCGACGAAGTCCTGCACCGCGCGCACCGGCCGGTAGCAATCGTAGATCCGCAGCATCAAGCCCTGCGGGCGCAGGCTGCGTTCGACCCGGGCCAAAGCCTGGGCGACGGGTTCGTGCAGATAGCAGCCGGCCGCCTCGTATCCCTTCACCGGGCGGCCGACGAAGTTGTCGGCGCCGGCATAACGGATGTCGAGGGAGATGTCCGGCACCAGCGAGCGGATCTCGACCATGCCCGCGGCGGCGGCATCGGTCGCCGACGACAGCGTCGGGGCGACGCTCTGCGGCTTCGGCCGCGGCGTGAGCGGCGGCGCGGCGGCGCAGGCGCTCAGCGCCAGAACGAGGCTCAACTCAAGGGCGGCCCTCGCCCATGGGGCAGTCGCCGACGCGCGCGAACGCCAGGTCTTCGTAGTCGTAGCTGAAATCCGCATCGGGATCGACCTTCGCCAGTGTCAGGGTGACGGCGCCGTCGGCCGCGGCTGCGAAATCGAGCCAGGCCTCGGCATCGACCTCGTCCGCGGTCCAGTCGAGCAACAGGCGCTCGCCGACGCTGACGATCTTACCCGCGAGCAAGGGCGACTTGCGCGCAGCGAACTCGACGCCGTCGCCGCGTGCGCAGACCGAGGCCTCGCCGAACCAAGGGTCGCGATAGACGCCCAGGCGGTCGCGCAGCGCCGAAGCGGGTATCGCCATGCGCTTCGAGGTGTCCGGCGCGCGCTTCGCCGCCGGCGCCTGCGCTTCGCGCTCCAGCGTATCGGCGTAATAGGCGACCGGGCGGGCCCGCGCCGGTGCGGTGTAGCGCTCGCTCAAGACCTGGTCGAGCACGCTGCGCGCCTGTCCGGCGTCGCCGTTGATCAACACGGCGAAACCGCTACGGCGCTCGGGCAGCAAGGTCACCAACGAGTACATGCCCATCAGCGTGCCGGTGTGCGAGACCTTGAGCAGGCCGTCGGCATCGCTGAGCCGCCAGCCGTAGCCGTAGGCGGCGAAATGGGTCCGGCTCCATTCGCGTTGCCGCTTCGACACCGTCATCGCCATCTGCGGCCGCCACAGCTCCTCACGCTGCCGCGGCGACAACCAAGGTTTGCCGTCGACGCCTGCGCGCCCGGGGTCGAGCCAGGCACCGATCCAGGCGGTCATGTCGCGCAGACTGCAGCGCACGCCGCCGGCCGGGTCCATCGTGGTCGCCGCGATCTGCGCGCCGTCGCGGCGCACCGCGACGTTGCCGCCGTCGCGACGCACGTGCGGTTGCGCGACGTCCCCAATCGCATCGCGGCTCCAATCGCCGATCCGGCAGCGCGACAAGCCCAAGGGCGCGAACACTTCGCGCCGCAACAGGGTTTCATAAGGCGCGCCGCCGGCCGCGGCGGCCACTTCGCCGGCGACGATGTAGAGCAGGTTGTCGTAGTCGTAGCGCGAGCGGAAGCTGTGCACCGGTTTGAGATAGCGCAGGCCGTGCAGGATGTCGCCACGGGTGAAGGTGTTCGGCTCCGGCCACAGCATCAGGTCGCCGGCGCCGGCGCGCAGGCCGCTGTTGTGGATCAACAGATCGCGCACCTGCATCTCGCGCGTGACCCAATCCTCGTGCATGCGGAAACCCGGCAGATGCCGGGTCACCGGGTCGTCCCAGCGCAGCTTGCCGGCATCGACCAGACGCGCCAGCAAGGCGGTGGTCATCGACTTGGTGTTCGAGGCGATCTTGAACACGCTGTCGGGCGTGATCGCCGCGCCCTCGCCGGCCACCAACTCGCCGGCGGTGCGCTCGTACGTCACCACGCCGTCTTCGACTACGCCGATCGCGAGCCCGGGCAGGCGGTAACGCCCCATGACGTCGTCGAAAATGCGGTCGAGCGCTCGCCGGTTCGCGTCACCGGCGCCGGGCGCATCGACGCGATCCGCCGCCGCGCCCGGCAGGGGCGTCGCGAGCAGCGCAAGCATAAAAATCAGGACCGGCGAACGGGGTCTGTGTCGCATCGGACGGTCCTGCGGGAAAGAGGAAGCCCCATCATTGCGGGGCTTCATGGTTTCAAATCTAGGCGAATGTATCTATCGCACCATTAGATCTGCCGGGAAATTTCAACTAGAAATTTACGGACAACGTCAACTGACTATAACGTGGCGTCTGGAAACCGACCGGACGCAGGAAAGTGGCATCGGGATCGCCGCTCCCCTCTTCATCCACTTCGATCGTTCGCTGCTGATTAAACAAGTTATAGACAGCCAACTTAGCTTTGAAGTTGGCCCTGCCGAACGCACGCTGGTAGGTCAAGCTGGCCCCAACATCGTAAGTCCATGGCGTACGTCCCGCGCTGCCGCGGCCATACAGCTGATAGACGCGTTCGGACGCAACCGCTGCGTCGCAGTTTTCTACACAGATGAAGAAGCTGTGGAAGATGGTGCCGTCGAACGGATTTCCTACACCCATGGCGCTGATCGGCCGACCGGACTGAGCGCTTAACGTCGCGCCCACCTGCCAGTGATCGTTGATCGCATAGGTGCCACGCGCCTTGATCTGGTGACGACGATCATTCGGCAGATAACCATAGGCGCCGTAATTGACCCAAGGATTGTCGAAGGCCTCGGTACGACCTGCATCGGCGAAATTGAAATCCGATGTGACGGGCCCCTCGGCATTGCCCTTGGTCTGCGACCACGTGTATGACGCATTAAACTCCCACTTATCGTCCCAGGCTCGATCAACCACGAACTCCAGCGCACGATACGTACGCTTGGGTTTGTCCCAGCCGCGATCGCCAAGGTAATTGCCGTCGTCGTCATACATCGCCCAACCCGCGCGGGACGTATCGATGTCGACATAACCATCGTTCACGCCGTCGCAATTGGTGTCGGTATAGACCTTCAAGGTCTTGCCAGGGTTGGCCATCACGAAGCCGACTTCGCCGGGCTCGCCATCGCACAGGAGCCCATTGGACGTGATCTCCATATCGTCGATGGCGTTATGCAACTTGCGATAGATGCCGCGCAGCCCCCAGGACCACTTCTCCCCCAACATGGTCTGAAACCCCAGGATCAACTCGTCCTGATAGACCGGGTCCATGTCGGCATCGACCTCGCCACGCAAGTCGCCGACGCTTCCGTCGCCCTGCGAGTTGTCGACGGGACCGATCTGAGGCCCGAGGATTGGATAGAGATAGTCCTGACCACCCTCGCTGCGAACTTCGTAACCGCCAAAAGCGTAGTAGGTGCGTTCATCGAGGAATCCGCCGGCCTGTTTGATGTTGATGACGTTCGCGACCGGCAGGAAATATCGCCCGAGATTGCCAAAGACCTTGGTGCGACCATCGCCGTTGAAATCCCACGAGAAGCCCAGGCGGGGGGCCAGCATGTCGTCGATCTTGATGTAACTGCGGCCTTCGCTGTCCTTATTATCGAACGCCTCCACGCGCAGGCCCGCATTGAGCATCAGGTCCGGGGTAATCTGCCAGTTGTCCTCGACATAATAAGCGCTGTTGATGGTTTCGAAGGTACCGTCCACTTCGAGCCGCCGTGCACGAATATAGTCGCCGCTCGGCGGCGCCACACCGCCGCCGGGATTCGGCAACGGACGTCCGGGCTCCAGATGGCCGATGTCGTAGCGGAAGCCGCCGGCGCCCGGATATGAGCGCTGGTAGTCGGAAGTGTTCTTCTCTCGATCTACGCCAAAACGCAGCAGGTGGTTGCCCAAGGACCATTCGAAGTCGAGCCGCATGGCTTCGCGATCATCGACGGCTTCTTCGACCAGGGAACTATTGGTGCATCCGGTACGGATGTCGAGATCGATATCGCGGCTGTCCACGACTCGGTTGCAGTTGATGTCGGTGAGGCTGCTGGTGGCGCGATTGCGCTCATTCTTGCCATACATGGCTTTGGCCGAGAACGCGTCGGTCAGATAGCCGGTGTAGGTCAGAGCCCAGTTCTTACCGCCGCTGTGCGAGTAAGTCGTATCGGTGTTGGCCGATCGTTTGCCAGTGTCGGCGTTGAAGCCGTAGATCTTGCTGACCGTCTCGTCCTTATCGGAAAAAGCGAGAAACTCGAGCAGATGCTTGTCGTTGATCTGCCAATCCAGCTTAGTGCCCCAGAAACCGTTGTCGGCGTCGCCCTTGGTCAAGGTGGTGCCGCGGTCGTCCGTATTATTCGGTTGGTAATCTCGGGCCTCGTACATGGCGAAGAAGAACAGCTTGTCGCGCACGATCGGGCCGGAGGCGAAGACGTTAAGGCTGGAACGATCGTAGTCGTCGTAGCTGTAGGTCAGATAGCGTCGTCCGTTGGCATATCGATCCTTGGCCTTGGATTGCCCCGAACGGGGTTCCCATACGAACTCCGCCCCGTACTGGAATTCGTTGGTACCAGAACGAGTAACGGCATTGATCACGCCGCCGGTAGTACGACCGAACTCGACCGAATAGCCGCCGGTCTTGACCTGGAATTCTTTGTAGAACCCGAAAGGAACCGAGGAAAAGCCCACGCGGTTGTAGAAGTCGGTGACATTCAGACCATTGATGTACACCGAATTCTCGGCCACCGAGGAACCGCCGAAGGAAATGCCACCAAGGTCGTTGTCTCCCTTGGTCAGGCCTGGTGCCAGCAAGGCCACGGCCAGCGGGTCGCGCTCGACCGGCAGGCGCGAAAGCTCCTCGCGGGTGACATTGGTCGCCGATTCGGTCGAACGCACGTCGACCGGCGAGATCACCCGCGAGCCGATCACCTGCACTGCGCCGAGATTGGTCGCGTCGCCGAGGTTGATGTTGGCCTCGTTGCCCAGGCTCACCACCACCTCGATCGGCTCGCCGACCGCGGCGCCGTCCTTGCTGGCCTGCAACTGATAGGTGCCGATCGGCAGGAACGGGAAGCGGTAGTTGCCGCTCTCGTCGGCCTTCACGGTGCGAGTGAAGCCGGTCTCGGTGCTGCGCACCGTGACCTCGGCGCCGGCGGTCACCCGGCCGGCGAGCGAGCCGTCGGTGTTGGCCGCCAGCGCCGGCTGCAGCGCCATCGAAGCAAGGCAGATCCCCATCGCCATACACAGCCCGGACTTACGCAAGGTCTTGCCGTTCATACCGCACTTCCTCCCCAGAATGATGGACGCCGCTCCGCCTGCTCAAGCCTTGGCGGGCAGCACTTGTGTCTCGTAGTCGTAGTCCCATTGGTCGAAGTAGAGATTTCCCCCTTCCCACTCGACCTCGCCCCGTTGCGAATCCACGGTTTCGGAGCGTTCGTGCGTCTTGGCCGGGACGAAGTCGCGGCCGTAGTCGTCGTTGTACGCGATGCGATAGGCATCGAAGCCGCCGAAGTAGAAATCGGCGAGCTGCGCGTCGGACGAATCGAGGCGGCCGGTCGTGACGTCGACCGGCATCCAGCCGTAGGGCGCCAGGTACATCCAGGCCCAGTCGTGCATGTTGGTGTAGCCGTCGTCGCCGTAGACCCAGCCCGACTGCCAGCGCGCCGGGATGCCGTTGAGGCGCAGCAGGGTCATCAGCAGCAAGGTCTGCTGGCCGCAGTCGGCATGGCCGGCGTGCAGGGCGTAGTCGCTGATGTTGGAGATCGTCGAGTACTCGCGCGCGCCGGCCCAGGGAATGCGGTCGACCGCGGCGTAGAGCTTCTTGGCGATGCGGTAAGGATTGGTTTCGTCGCCGACCACTTCGCGCGAGAACTTGCGCAGCGCGTCGGTGTAGACCATGTGCGGCGCGCGTTCGCCCAGATAAGGCCGGGTGTCTTGGTTCACCGGTGCCGGCACCACCTTGTCGGGATCGATCGCACGGTACTGGCCATAGACGGTCAGTTCGTACTGCACCTGGAACTTGGTGGGCTGCCCGGCCTTCGCGGTCTGTTGCAGATAGACCGTGCGCTGCAGGGCCGACTCCGGGGCGATGCGATGGCCGGCCGGCGTGCTGGCGAGATAGCGGATGCCTTCCTGCTGCCGCGGCAAGGCGCGCGGATACGGCAGCCAGGCGCGCACGGTCTTGCCGGCCGGCACCGCATCGGCCTCGACGGTCAGCGACTGGGTTACGCGCACGCGCCGCGGCGCGGCATGGGCGAGCCCGCTCTTGAGCGCGGCATCGCGTACTTCGGCGTGATGGGCGTTGAGCACTTCCATCGGCCCATGGCTCAGCGGTTTGGCACCGGGCTTGCGTCGCGCCAGGGCTTGCTCGCTGAGCCGGAACAGGTTCGACGGCGCACGTTGGAAATAGCGCTTGTCGCCGTCGATGATGAGGTATTCGAGCAGGCCGGCGCGGTCCCAGGCGGCGAACTCGTCGGCGCGCAGGTCGGGGATCTGCTCGCGCAGCTTGGCCTGGGCCTGGGCTTCGTCGAGGGTGAAGTCCAGGCGGATGCGACGCATGCGCTCGCGCTCGAACTCCAGCGCTTGGCGTTGCGGCGCGGTCGTCCCGGGGCGGGCCAGGGCCTCGGCGATGCGGGCCCGGGCGCCTTCGAAATGACCGGTATCGACCAGGGCCACGATAGCGGCGAGGCGTTCGCCGGCGTCGTCCGTGGCCGCNGCGCGGCCACGGCCAGCGCCGCGGCCAGCACGGCCGCCCGCCAACTCCCAGCGAAGAAGACGATGGCCCTCGCGCGGGGAGCGATAAACAGCAGGTCAGTCACGGGATCCATACCTGGTGTCACCCACGCGGGGGCCATCGATTCATGGCTGTGTAACATGAAGGGCGGACCCGGTCAATAAATTATTCTCTATCTATTTTTTGTAGGAAGTATGTATTCTGCGGACCGACCCGACGTCGCGCGTTCGTCGAAGCCGGGTGGGTGCCGGACGACCGGCATCGGGCCTGTGACGGCGCGCGGGATCGGCCCAGCGCGCCCGGAGCATGAAGCGATGCGTAGCGACACTCGCCACCCGCAGCATTCCCATGGCCGCGCCGCGCTGTTGATCGCGGCGTTGTTGGCAGCCGTGCCCTTGGGCGCGGTGCCGGCCTTCGCACGCGAGACTGCGCGCACGCCGGCGACCGGCGTGATCGGCATCGAGGAGGGGCAATTGAACGCGGACTACTGGATACGCCAGCAGACCCAGCCCGACACGACGATACTCGACCGCAAAGCGATCGACGCGCAGAACCAGCGCCTGCATCGGCTCGACCCGTCGGTGCACGATATCGAACATCTGCCGGCAAAACTGCGACGTGCGCAGGTACGCGAGTGGATCGCGGCGCTGTCGCAGGCGCGCGAGGAAACCCTGTACGACGAGCGCGGCGAGGAAGTGCCGGCGCCGACCTTGCAGCAACTCGGCGACGCCCTGGCCCTCGACGCCATCCCGGCGCTACAAGACACCCGCTACGGCATGGTCGTGCGCCGCGCCGACCTGCGCACCTTCCCGACCCGGCTGCGCGTGTTCACCGCGCGCGGCGACACCGACATCGACCGCTACCAGGAAAGCGCGCTGTTCCCGGGCACGCCGGTGGCGATCGTGCACGAGAGCCTCGACGGCCAGTACTGGTTCGTGGTCAGCGAGCTGTACGCGGCCTGGGTCGAGAAGGACCGCATCGCCGAGGGCGAGGCCAAGCCGATCTTCGCCTACACCCGCAAGGCGCCCTACCTGGTCGTCACCGGCGCGACCGCGCGCACCGTGCATGCGCCCGAACAGCCCGGCGTGTCGGACGTGCAGTTGGAGATGGGCGTGCGCGTGCCGCTGCTCGCCGACTGGCCGGCCGAGCGCCCGGTCAACGGCCAACACCACTACGCCTCGCATGTGATCGAGCTGCCGTATCGCGACGGCGCGGGGCGTTTGCAGTTTTCCCCGGCGCTGCTGCCGCGCACCGCGGACACCGCCGCGGACTACTTGCCGCTGACGCAGGCTAACTTGGTCCGCCAGGGCTTCAAGTTCCTCGGCGAACGCTACGGCTGGGGGCATTCCTACAACACCCGCGACTGCAGCGGCTTCGTTTCCGAGATCTACCGCAGCTTCGGCGTGCAGCTGCCGCGCAATACTCGCGACCAGGCGGTCAGCCCGGCCTACAACCGCATCGACCTGGCCGACGACGTCGGCCACGAGGACCGCCTGAAGATCCTCAAGACCCTGGAAGTGGGCGACCTGATCTACATCCCCGGCCACGTGATGATGGTGGTCGGCCACGAGGACGGCTGGCCCTACGTGATCCACGACACCACCGGCATCACCTTCCGCGACCGCACCGGCGAACTGGCGCGCGTGCACCTCAACGGCGTCTCGGTGACGCCGCTGGTGCCGCTGCTGTTCAACCGCGAGCAGCCGACCGTGGACCGGATCACCAGCATTCAACGTATTCGTCCATGAGCGAGGCCATCCACGCCGGAGAGCGATCCTCTCCCAAGCCACGGTCGCCGACTTCACACCGCCGTCGACCCCATCCGAAGTAGCGTCGCCGAGCGCCGCCACCCTCCCAACCACCGAACACGCCGAACGAACCAAGACCTTACCGACCACATGAAGATCACCGACATCCGATTCGGCATGCTGCGGGTCCCGCTGAAGACCCCGTTCAAGACCGCGCTGCGCACGGTCGACGTGGTCGAGGACATCGTCGTCACCGTCCACACCGATACCGGCCACATCGGCTACGGCGAAGCGCCGGCGACGGCGGTGATCACCGGCGACACCCACGGTTCGATCGTCGAGGCGATCCGCAAGTTCATCTCGCCGCGCCTGATCGGCGAGGAGATCGCCAACCTCAACCGCATCACCGGCCTGATCCAGGGCGCGCTGGAGAAGAATTCCAGCGCCAAGGCCGCGGTCGAGATCGCGGTCTACGACCTGTGGGGCCAGCTTTACGGCGCCCCGCTGTACAAGATGCTCGGCGGCGGCGACCCGGTCATCACCACCGACATCACCATCAGCGTGGACTACATCGAGAAGATGGTCGCCGACTCGATCGCCGCGGTCGACCGCGGCTTCGAGTCGCTGAAGATCAAGGTCGGCAAGGACATCGGCGTCGACATCGAGCGGGTCAAGGCGATCTATGCCGCGGTCGAAGGCCGCGCCCTGCTGCGCCTGGACGCCAACCAGGGCTGGACCGCCAAGCAGGCGGTGTATGCCCTGCAGACCCTGGAAGACGCCGGGGTGCGCCTGGAACTGGTCGAGCAACCGGTCAAGGCCCAGGACCTCGACGGTATGAAGTACGTCACGGATCGGGTCCACACCCCGATCATGGCCGACGAAAGCGTGTTCGGCCCGGCCGAGGTCATCGACCTGATCCGGATGCGCGCCGCCGACATCATCAACATCAAGCTGATGAAGACCGGCGGCCTGTCCAAGGCCATCCAGATCGCCGATATCGCCGCCATGTACGGGGTCGAATGCATGATCGGCTGCATGATCGAGACCAGCATCAGCGTCGCCGCCGCGGTCCACCTGGCGGTGGCCAAATCCAATGTGATCACCAAGGTGGATCTGGACGGTCCCTCGCTGTGCGCGTTCAATCCGGTCGACGGGGGAGTTATCTTCAACGAATCGGAGATCACGGTGACCGACGCGCCGGGTCTGGGCATCCGCGAGATCCGCGGCCTGGAACCGCTCGACGTCTGAGCCGCGGCTCCGGTTTCGCCACAGGATTAGCCGTACAGGACTGGACCCGCCGATGTCGCCCTTGCTCAAGATCCGCTCCGAACGCGACCAGATGTCGGCGATCGAACGCCGGATCGCCGATTACCTGCTCGAGAACGCGCACCTGCTGCGTGACTATTCCTCGCAGCAGCTGGCCAACGCGCTCGGCATCAGCCAGTCGAGCGTGGTCAAGTTCAGCCAGAAGCTCGGCTTCAAGGGCTATCCGGACCTGAAGTACTCGATCGGCGAGGCGGTCGCGCGCGGCCACGGCCACGACGACGCCCACGCGGTCGAATCGGTCCACGCCGACCCGCATGCCGCCCTGGCCGAGCGCCTGTGGCACGGCAAGGCCCGCGCCGAGGAGGAAACCCGGCTGATCAACCCGGCCGAGCGCATCGACGCCATCGCCGAGCTGATCCAGGACGCGCGCCGGGTGTTCATCATCGGCCTGGGCGAGGACGGCATCCCGGCCCGCGCCCTGGCGATGAAGCTGGCGATGATCGGCATCCTCAGCGTCCACCATTTCGACCCGGTGCTGATGACCGCCAGCACCGCCACCGCGAACCAGAACGACCTGCTGCTGGTGTTCTCCGAGCTCGGCAAGCAGACCGCGCTGTGCCACCTGGCGCGCACCTTCGGCGAAGCGGGCGGCAAGGTCGTTTCGGTGACCCGCCACACCCCCAACCCGCTGCGCGCCCATGCCGATTTCTCCCTGCTGGTCTCGGCCCACGACGAGCGCGCCCATGTCGAGCCGCTGCTGTACCAATCGGCGCTGCAGCACCTCCTCGACCTGATCTTCATCCTGCTGTGCGAACGCGGCCAGGGCCGGCTCAGCCAGCTCGACAGCAACGCCGAACGCATCCAGGACATGCTCGACACCTGATGCCGCGCGATGCGCCGCGAGGAATGCCCATGCTCCGGTCCTTCCGTTTGCCGTCGTCCGTGGGCGACTCCGCATCCCCAGCCAGGCCCGGGGCCAGGCTCAAGCCCGCCTCGGGCCTGCGCCGTTGCGCCGGTCTCATCGCGGCGGGACTGGCCCTGATGCTGGCCGGCTGCGCCACGACCGGCAGCGACCGCCACGGCGGCGAAACCAGTCAGGCCGGGCAACTGGTGGTCGTGACTACGGCCGGCTGGGACGCCAACCAGGGTCGGCTACAGCGCTTCGAGCGCGTCGGTGGCCATTGGCGCTCGGTCGGCGATGCCGCCGAGGTAACGATCGGGCGCACCGGTTCGGCCTGGGGCCTTGGCCTGCATCCGGCGCAGCAAGACGGCCCGGTCAAGCGCGAAGGCGACGGCCGCGCCCCCGCCGGCCTGTTCCACATCGGCACCGCCTTCGGCTACGCCGACCGTGCCGCCACCGCCCTGCCCTACAGCGCGATGACGGTGTCGGACTACTGCATCGACGTCAGCGACTCGCCCTTGTACAACCGCATCGTCGATGCCAAGACCGTCGGCGAGGCCGCGGTCGCCGGCTCCACCGAACCGATGCGCCGCGACCTGCACGCCGGCGGCGATCAACGCTATCGCCAGGGTTTCGTGATCGAACACAACCGCGCCGGCGTCGCCGGTGCGGGCAGTTGCATCTTCGCCCACCTGTGGAAAGCCCCCGGCGAAGCCACCGCCGGCTGCACCGCGATGGATGAGGGCGAGATGGACCGTTTGCTGGCGTGGCTGAAGCCCGAAGCGCAGCCGGTGTTCGTGCTGTTGCCGCAGGCGCAGTACGCGCAACATTGGCGGGCCTGGGGATTGCCGGAGCCGGCGGGGCGTTGAGGGCAGCGTTGTCGTGTCGCAGACCGATTGCGGCATCGTCTCGGCGAATCTGCTGCAGCGGCGCCGCCAAGGGTAAGGGCGGCGCGAGCCGCGACCGCGTTGTTGCGGTCTCGCCACGTTTCTTTCAAGCAAGATCAAGATCAAACGCTTAGAGCTTCCGTCGCTAAAACGCCGCGGTGAATCTGCTGTGGCGGTGCCAACAGGGGTAGGAGCGGCGCGAGCCGCGACCGCGCGGTAATGGTCTCGCGGCGTATCGCTCAAGCAACATCAAGATCAAACGCCTAAAGCTTCCGCCACTAAAGCGGCGGGTAACTTTCTTTTGTCTAAAGCAACCAAAGTCCGTCTGGATTCCCTTCGGTCAAAAGTAATCAAAGAAGTGGCCTTTGCTTTGAATCACAGCCCCGCACGTTCGATGCCGACGCAGGGATCTACATACGGGACATCCCTGTCCCGATGAAAAACGGCGCGCATCCTTGCGCGCCGCCCTTCGGGCCTTCTATTGCCTTCGCGAGTACTCGGCGGCGCACAGCCACAGCTATATGCGACGACACCACCCCGTGTAGGAGCGACGTGAGTCGCGACCGTGCCTCCAGATCGCCGCGTCGTTGTCGCCATGGCGCGGTCGCGGCTCGCGCCGCTCCTACCCCAAAGCACAAGCACCACCTGATGATTTCTGTTGCTGTTGCTGTTGCGGTGAAAGCTTGGCGCAGCTCCAAACTTTCGATGCAACCGTAGACCCGGAGGGCGGCGCACAGGACGTGCGCCCGGCTGTTAAATGGAATGCCGCGATAGGACAAGGATGTCCTATCGAAAAATCCCGGCGACCGCATCGCACTCGTGGCCTGTGCCCTTACAAGGAGAGCCCTTTTCTTTGGTTACCTTTCTTTTGGGCTTAGCAAAAGAAAGTAACCCGGCCGCGTCAGCGGACGGAAGCTTTAGATTTTGCTTTACGAGTCTGCGGCAGCAAACGCCGCAGCGGGAGACCGCGCGGTCGCGACTCGCGTCGCTCCTACCCTGCGATAGTTTCGAGATTTCGATCAGCGGCAACGGCAGTGCGGGTTCTGCGCGTTCCTATCGCGGCTCACGCCGCTCCTACAGGAGAAGCGACGTGCCCATGCCGCTAATCGATACAACGACCGATCAAGGCTTCGCAGCCGCCGCGGCGGCGGTCTTCGTCCGCTGCGCCGCCTTCGCGCGACTCTCCTCGATGAAACGATCGGCACGCTGCTCCAATACCGGCAACGGCACCGAACCCAGGGCGAGAATCGCATCGTGGAAGGCACGGATGTCGAAGTCCTGGCCGAGCGCCTGTTCGGCCTTCGCACGCGCGCGCTCGATGCTCATCTGGCCGAGGTAGTACGACAGCGCCTGGCCCGGCCAACCGATGTAGCGGTCGACCTCGGTCTGGATTTCATGTTCGCTGAGCGCGGTGTTGTCGCGCAGGAAGGCCTGGGCGCGTTCGCGGCTCCAGCCGAGGTGGTGGATGCCGGTGTCGACCACGAGCCGACTCGCGCGCCACATCTGGTAGGTCAGATAGCCGAAGTAGTCGTAGGGCGTGTCGTACAGGCCCATCTCGATGCCGAGCTTCTCCGAGTACAAAGCCCAACCTTCGCCGTAGGCGGAGATGTAGGTGTAGCGGCGGAAGTCCGGCAGGCCTTCGTGCTCGGCGGCGAGCGAGGTCTGCAGCGAATGCCCCGGCGCGGATTCGTGCAGGGTCAGCGCGGCCAGGTTGAACAGCGGCCGCGACGGCAGGTCGTAGGTGTTGAGCAGGTACACGTCGCGCCCGCCGCGGCCGGCGGTGTAGAACGGCGCCAGGTCCGACGGCACCGGCCGGATCGCGAAACGCTGGCGGGGCAGCAGGCCGATGTAGTTGCCGATCTGGCCGTCGACGCGCTTGGCCAGCCACGAGGCGCGCATCAGCAGTTCGTCGCCGGTCTTCGGGTAGAACTTCGGATCGGTGCGCAGGTAATGCAGAAATTCCGGGAACGTGCCCTTGAAATCGGTCTTGGCGATGGTCTGGTCCATCTGCGCGCGGATCTTCGCCACTTCCTCCAGGCCGATCTTGTGGATCTGCGCCGGCGGCAAATCGAGCGTGGTGTATTCGCGGATCTTGGCCCGGTACAGCGCCTCGCCGTCGGGCATGGCCTCGGCCGCCAGCGTGGTGCGGGCCTGCTTCATGTACTCGTCCTGCATGAAGGCCAACAGCTTGCGATACGCCGGCAGCACCTGCTCGTCGATCGCCTTGGCCGCCTCGGCGCGCAAGCGGGCCTGTTCGGCCGCGGGCATGTTCGCCGGCATCTGCTTGAACGGGGTGTAGAGCAGGTTGTCGTCGAGCTTGGCGTCGACTACTTCCTTGATCGAGGCGTCGCGCCCGGTCAGGGTCACGCGCGGCACGCTGTAGCCGCGCACCAGACCGGCGCGCATGTTGTCGATCTGTTCGTCGAAATAACGCGGGATGTCGCGCAGCTGGCCGAGGTAACGGCGATAGCCTTCGGCGTCGCGGATCGGACGGCGCGCGGTGAAACCCAGGTTGGTCCAGAACGCGCTGTCGCTGTTGAACGGCATCTCCCAACCGCGCAGGCGCTGGTTGGCGAGCAGGCTCTGGATCTGCTGGCGGAACACCTCGTAGTTGACCGGGTCTTCGCCGCGCAGCTGCGCCTTGTCGATCGCGTCGAGTTCCTTCAGCACCTGCGCCCAATAACGCTCGCGCTCGGCCTGAGTGGCGAGGTCGACCTTGGGCAGACGGCTCGAGGCCTGGCCCTGCACGTCTTCGTCGTCGCCGCCGGCGAACTGCGCCTGCCGCCATTTCCATTCGCGCGTGTACAGCGCCTTGAAACGCACGCCGGCTTCGCTGTCGCGCGCACTCGCCTCATCGGCCGCGGACGCGGACGGCGCCGCGGTGGCGGGCGGTTCGGCGGCGAAAGCCGGCGCCAGGCTCAGGCCGAGCAACAAGGCGGCAGTCAGAGCGGCCAGGGGCGCGCGCGGCGGAGCAGTTCGGATCGAAATCATCGCGGGACTCGTTCGGGATTCGGACGGATGCGGGCCATCATGCGGCAATCCGCGCGAACGCGGATGTGCCTGAAGTGTCTGCCGATGCCGATCCGCGCCATGGCTTCCCCCTCTGAACGGGCCGCCCGGGGGGACCGCCGATACCGGCGCGGCAGGCGGCCCGTGCAGAGGAAGCCCGGTGGTCGCCAGCGGACTCAACGCCGCCGGCGACTCAATCGGCGAACGGCCGGTCGATCGCCAGCGACGGCGGGGTGAACCAGGCCGCGCCGTTCTCGGTCACGTAGAAGTGATCCTCCAACCGCACCCCGAACTGGCCGGGCACCACGATCATCGGCTCGTTCGAGCAGCAGTTGCCGGGCTCCAGCCCGACCCGGTTGCCGCGGACCAGATACGGCGTCTCGTGCACGCTCATGCCGCAGCCGTGCCCGGTGCGGTGCGGCAAGCCGGGCAGACGATAGTCCGGGCCCAGGCCACCGCGTTCGAGCACCGTGCGCGCGGCCTGATCGACCGCTTCGCCGCTGACGCCGGGGCGCACCGCATCGAACGCGGCCCGTTGCGCGGCGAGTTCGAGGTCCCAGATCCGCTTTTGCTCGGCGCCGGCACGGCCGCAGATGTAGGTGCGGGTGATGTCGGACTGATAGCCCTGCACCGCGCAGCCGGTGTCGATCAACACCAGTTCGCCTTCGCGCAGGGTCTGCTCGCCGGGAATGCCGTGCGGGTACGCGGTCGCTTCGCCGAACTGGACGATGCAGAAGGTCGAACCATTGTCGGCACCGAACGCGCGATGCGCCTCGTCGATGAAACGGCGCAAGGTCGCCGTGCTCACGCCCTCGTCGGCCAGGCCGGCGGCGAGCCGGTGCACCTGCAGGGTCATCGCCGTGGCCTGCTTCATCAACGCCAGTTCGGCCTCGGTCTTGCGTGCCCTGCAACCGTCGACGATGGCGCTCGCATCGACGATGTCGAGCGTCGGCGCCAGCGCGCGCAAGGCGGTGAACACCGCATACGGCGCGCCCGGGTCGAGCGCCAGCCGGGCGGCGCCGCGCGCGCGCATCGTGTCGAGGACGAGTGCGCAGGGGTCTTCGTGTTCTTCCCACAGGCGCAATTGGCCCGGGATCTTGAGCACGTGCGAAAGCGAGCCGGATTCGAAGCCCGGGCAGATCACCGCCGGGTCGCCGTCGAGGGTCAGCAGCATCGCCACCAGGCGCTCGCTGGCGCCCCAGGGCACCCCGGTGAAATAACGCAGCGAGGTGCCGGCGGTGATCAGCAAGGCCTCGCAGCCCTCGCGCCGCATCAGCTCGCGCGCACGCTCGATGCGTTGCGCGTACTCGTGGGCGCCGATCGCCGGTGCGCGCTCACTCCACGGTTGCAGGCCGGCACGCGCCTGCTCGAGGGTCAAACCACCGATCTGATTCAAGGCGCAGCTCCAAGGTCGTCGTAGGTCCAGCGGCCGTCGACCTGACGCGCGATGCCGCCTGGATTGCGGTCGCGCAACTCCAGCGGCAGCAATTCGTCGCGCACGTGGTCGTAGCAATGCAAGGCGGCGAAGCGGCGAATCGCCGCCGGCAACCCGACCGCAGTGAAGCCGGGATGGCCGGTGCTCGGGTAGGGCCCGCCATGGTGCATGGCCGGACTCACTGCGACGCCGGTCGGCATGCGGCTGGCGATCAGGCGGCCGACGCGCGGGCGCAGGCTCGCCGCCAGGCGGGCCTCGTCGGCGGCGTCGGGTTCGCCGGCATAGATGGTGCCGGTCAGATTGCCTTCGAGCCCCTGCGAGATCGCCACGGCCTGTTCGATACCGTCGACGCGCACGACCAGGCTCACCGGCCCGAAGGCCTCGCTCTGCAAGCGCCGATCGGCCAGGAAGGTCGCCGCATCGACGCTGAGCAACGCCGGTTGCACGCGATATCCCTCGCCTTCGGCCGCGGCGCCGCCGGCGACGAGTTCCGCGCCGGCCTCGCGCCAATCGCTGAGCCCTTGCTGCAGATGATCGAGCACGCCGCGCGAGAACATCACCCCGGACGGGGCCTGCGCGAACGAAGCCGCGGCTGCGGCGACGAAGCCATCGCCGTCGGCGCCGCGCGGCAGCACCACGATGCCGGGATGGGTGCAGAACTGACCGGTGCCCATGGTGCAGGACGCGAAGAACTCCTGCGCCAACGCGTCGCCGCGCTCGCGCAGCGCGCCTTCGAGCAAGAACACCGGATTGACGCTGGACAGTTCCAGATAGGCCGGCACGCCCGCCGCGTCGGCCCGCGCCTTCAGCGCCAGGCCGGCGTTGCGGCTGCCGGTGAAGGCGAGCGCACCGAGCCGCGCATCGCCGGCCAGGGCCAGCCCGTGCGCGGGGTCGAGGTGATACAGCACTTGCAAGGCCGCGGCCGGCAAGCCGGCCTCGACCAGGGCGCGGTGGGCGAGTTCGGCCAGACGCTGGCTGGTCGCCGGGTGCGAGGGATGCACTTTGGCGATGACCGGGTTGCGGGCGGCGATGGCCGAAGCGAAATCGCTGCCGGCCACCGCGTTGAAGGCGAACGGGAAATTGTTCGGCCCGAAGATCAGCACCGGTTTGTGCAGCGGCGCGAGATGACTGCGCAGACCGGCCGCGGTGTCGATGGTCGGCTGCGTCCACGAGCGCTCGCGTACCGCCCGCGCGGCCTGGCGCAACTGCCCGGTGGTGCGCGGCAATTCGACCTTGGCCAGACGCGGTTCGATCGGCAGCGCCGTTTCCAGATGCGCGAGCGCGACCAGGTCCGGCCCGTCGTGTTCGATGCCGAGCGCATACGCCTCGAGGAAATCGGCGATGCGTTCGGGATCGGCCGCGGCCAGTTCGTCGGCGACGGCGCAGGCCGAGGCCAGCGCGGCCTCGGCGTCGGCCGCGCCGGACACCGGGAACGCCGGTCCGAACGGCGTGCCGCGGGTCGGATCGAAGGCGCGGAAATCGCCGCCGGCATCGCGCGAGGCCTGCCAGCGCCCTTCGATCAGTACCGGTTCGCGCGCGCCCATCTCAGCGGCCCGGATGCGCGGCGATGGCGCGCTCGATCACGGCGAGCGCGGCGTCGCGCTCGGCGCCGACCAGGGCCATGCGCGGCGCGCGCACGTGTTCGCTGCCCAGGCCGACGCGCTCCTGCACCAGCTTGATCAGTTGGACGAACTTAGGCACGGTGTCCAGGCGCAACAGCGGCAAGAACCAGGCGTAGAGATCGGCCGCGGCGCGCGCACCGCCGTCGCGGGCGAGTTCGAACAACTGCACCGATTCCTTCGGATAGGCGTTGACCAGGCCAGCGATCCAGCCGGTCGCGCCCATCGCCACGCCCTCGACCACCGCATCGTCCATGCCGACCAGCAGGTCGAGACGCTCGCCCAGCAGCGAACGGATCGCGGCGAAGCGGCGCACGTCGGTCGAGGATTCCTTAACCGCCTGCAGGTTCGGCAGTTCGGCGGCGAGTTCGGCGATCTGCTCGGGCACGAAATCGGTCTTGTAGGCGATCGGATTGTTATAGAGCATGCACGGCAGCGGGGTCGCTTCGATGACCGCGCGCACATGCGCCTTCATTTCGCGCCAGTCGCTCGAATACACGTACGGCGGCAGCACCATCAGGCCGGCGCAGCCGATCGCCGCGGCCTCGCGCGCCAGGCGCACGGCTTCGTCGGTCGACAGCGCGGCGATGCCGGGGATCACCGGCGCGCGGCCGTCGAGCGCCTGCACCAGGGTGCGCAGGATCGCCAGCTTGTCCTCGAAGCTCAGCGTCGCCGCTTCGCCGAGCGAACCCAGCGGCACGATGCCGACGCAGCCGGCATCGATCAAGGTGCGCGCGTGTTCGGCGAGGAAGGCGTGATCGATCGCACCGTCGGCGCGGAACGGGGTGGTGATCGCGGGGATGACGCCACGCCAGAACGAAGCATTGCTCATTAGACAGACCCTTTGGATTCGGTAAGGAAAGTACGATCGGAACAAGAGCCGGCTGCGGCCAAACTGGCCAGCCGGGTGGGAAAAACCGGCGGCCGCGCGGCATGCGCACGCGTCGCCGGCACCAGCAGACCCAACTCGGTCAGCGCCGTGCCGCAGATGCGGCCCTGGCAACTGCCCATGCCGCAACGCGTGGCCAGCTTGGCCGCGCGCGCGTCGGAATATCCTTGCAACTGCGCCAACGCCACGTCCTCGCAGCGGCATACCAGCGTGGCCGGCTCGGCGAGCTTGCGCACGTCGTCGCGCAGGTCGAAGTAACGCGGCAACAGAGCGGCGAAGGCGCGTGCGTGGCGACGGCGCGGACGCAGCGCACGCGCGGCATCGTCTGCGCCGGCGGCGGCGTGACCGGCCATCGCGCCTTCGACACGCGCGACATCGACGCCGCCGATGCCGCAGGCTTCGCCGGCTGCGTACACGCCGTCGACGCTGGTCATCAGCCGCTCGTCGACGCGCACGCGCGGATGGCGACCGTCGAGTTCGAGCGCGCAGCCCAGCTGCGCGGCGAGTTCGGTGTTCGGCACCAGGCCGTAGCCGACCGCGACCTGGTCGCAGGCGATGCGTTCGACTCCGCGCGCGCTTGCGATCTCGACTTCGCGCACCCGCTCGTCGCCGTGCACGGCGCGCACCCAGCTCGCGCGCCGATAGGCCACGCCGGCCAGGCGCGTGCGCAACGCCGCGGCCTGCAGCAACTTGCCCGGCCAGCGCCACAACTGCGAGGCGAACGCCATCAGCGCCGCGTCCGGCGCCTGTTCGCAGATCGCCAGCACCTGCGCGCCGTGTCGGCGCAAGGTCGCGGCCGAGGCCAACAGCAGCGGGCCGCTGCCGGCGAGGAGCACGCGCTTGCCGGCGATCGGCCAGCCTTGCTTGACCAGTGCCTGCAAAGCGCCGGCGCCGGTGACGCCGGGCAAGGTCCAGCCCGGGAACGGCAGCAACAACTCGCGCGCGC
This sequence comes from Lysobacter sp. 22409, assembly GCF_052045105.1. Lineage (NCBI taxonomy): Bacteria > Pseudomonadati > Pseudomonadota > Gammaproteobacteria > Lysobacterales > Lysobacteraceae > Lysobacter > Lysobacter sp. 22409. The sequence continues at coordinate 35,586 of NZ_JBQEOE010000025.1, forward strand.
CGGTGGCCAGCACCAGGGCGCCGTATTCGATTTCGCGCACCAGGCCGGCTTCTTCGATCAGCACCCGGCCCGGCGCGGTCGCGACGACCTGCGCCTGCGGCAGCCAGTGCAGATTGCTGCGCGCGCGCATCTCCGCCACTGCGAGGCGCGCGGCGGTCGGTGCCGATTTGCGCACATCGTGGCGCCAGACCTGCCCGCCCGGGTTCGCCTGCAGATCGACCAGCACGACGTTGACGCCGTGGCTCGCCGCGGCGCGGGCCGCTGCCAGCCCGGCCGGGCCGGCGCCTATCACCAGCACGTCGCAGGGCTCAGTCATCGCGCTGCACCTGCATGCCGTCGCGCGCCACCACTACGCAGGCGCGTTGATGGGCGACGCCGTCGATGCTGACCCGGCATTCGAAACACAGGCCCATGCCGCACAGCGGCGCACGCGCCTCGCCGCTGCGCGAGCGGCGAAAACGCAGACCGAGTTGGGCCACGGCCGCGGCGACGTTGGCCCCGGCCGGCACTTCGACGGCGATGCCGTCGATCGACAACTGCACGCTCGGACGTTTCATCGCAACGCGCGCTCCGGCAAGAAGGGCGCGGGATCGATCGCCGGCGCGCGGCCGAGCATCTGATCGAGCAACAACTGCGCCGTGCCCAGCGCGGTGGTCACGCCGAGCCCTTCGTGGCCGGCCGCGACCCAAGTGCGCGGCCGGTCGGCGACCGCGCCGATGTAGGGCCGGCCGTCGGGCGTGGTCGGCCGGAAACCGGTCCACACCCGCAGCGCCTGCAACTCGCGCAACATCGGCAGGAACGCGAAGGCGCGGTCGAGCATGCGCCGCAGCATCGGCAGCGACACCGCGCGATCCTCGACACCGAACTCGCGCGAGGAGCCGATCAGGATCTGCCCGGTCGGACGCGGCTGCACGTTGAAGGCGACGCTGCTGTCGGCATCGCCGTGGGCGCTGTCGGCATAGCCGAGTTCGAGCAGTTGATGGCGCACCCGCCCGGGGTAGCGTTCGGTGATGACCAGATGCCCTTTGCGTGCGCGCATCGGCAACTGCGGCAATAGCTCGGGCACGCCGCAACCGGTCGCGACCAGGACCGGACCGACCAATTCGCTGCCGTCGTCGAGGCGCGCACCGTTGGCGCTCAGCTCGACGACCCGACGCCCCAGGAACGCCGTAGCGCCGGCCTGCAGGGCGCGCTCGAACAGATGCTGGGCGACGCGCGGCGGATACACCACCGCCTCGTCGGCGACCAACATGCCGCCGCACAGCCCCGGGGTGAGGCCGGGCTCGAGTCGGTATAACTCGTCGGCGCCGATTCGCTGCGCGCGAACGCCGGACACGGCCAGGCGCGCGATCTTCGCGGCGACGCCGTCGAACTCGCGCGCCTCGCGCGCGACCCACAAGGTGCCGCAACGGCTGAATTCGGCTTCGGGCAGATCGGCGAAGCGTTCCCACAGCGCCAGCGAATACCGCGACAAAGCCAACTCGGCCGGGTCGTCGTCCATCGCCACCAGATGCCCCATCGCCGCCGCGGTTGCACCGCCGCCGACCGGGCCGGGCTCGACCACGGCGACCCGCAGCCCCTCTTGCACGGCACGCTCGGCGCAGGCGCTGCCGACGATGCCGGCACCGACCACGATCAGGTCGTAGCTGTTGGAAGGCGCTGCGCTCATGCCGGTCACTTCGCCGCGATGCCCCAGGCGAAGGGGTCGGCTTCGTCGATCAACAACTGCGCGTGTGCGGTGATGTGGGCGCTGCCGGTGATGGTCGGCAGGACGCCGCGCGGGCCCGGGCGATAGCGCCCTTCGAACACGCTGCCGAGCACGCTCTCCTGGCGCCACACCGCATCCGCCGCGAGCTTGCCGTCGGCGGCGAGGCAGGCCAGCTTGGCGCTGGTGCCGGTGCCGCACGGCGAACGGTCGTAGGCCAGCCCCGGGCACAGGACGAAGTTGCGCGCGTCGACACCGGGCGTGGTCGACGGCGTTTCCAGTTCGATGTGGTCGATCGGCGCGCCGTCGGCGCCGGTCACGCCGGCCGCTTCCAGCGCATGCCGGATCGCTTCGGAATAATCGCTGAGCTCGCGCTGGTGCAGCAGCGAGATCACCCGCGCGACGCGGGCGATGAAGAACCAGTTGCCGCCCCAGGCGACATCGCCGACCACCTCGCCGTAGCCAGGCACCTGCACGCGCACGCCGGCCAGATGGCGCCAGCTTTCGACGTTGTCGACCGAGACCCGGCCGTCCTCGTGCAACTCCGCACCGACGGTGCCGACCGGCGTCTCGATGCGATGCCGGCCCGGCTGAATCCGGCCGAGATGCTGCAGGGTGCGCACCAGACCGATGGTGCCGTGGCCGCACATGCCCAGGTAACCGACGTTGTTGAAGAAAATTACTCCGGCGGCGGCTTCGGGCTCGCTCGGCGGCAGCAGCAAGGCGCCGACCACCGTGTCGGAACCGCGCGGCTCGCAGGCGATGGCCTGGCGCCAGTGGTCGAATTCGGCACGGAAGCGCTCGCGCTTGTCGGCCAGGCTGCCGGCGCCCAGATCGGGGAAGCCGGCAACCACGACCCGGGTCGGTTCGCCGCCGGTGTGGGAGTCGATGATGTCTAGGCTGTGCATGCCGCCATGCTCGCGTCGTCGGCCTCGCGCGTCTAGGAATCCTTGCCGGTCATGGATGCGGAATTCGGCATAATCGGGCTATCGTTGAGGAACCGCCCGGAGCAGGTCCCATGTCCCTACAGATTCCCGCCGACCTCATGCAGACCCTGTGCGACGCACTGCCCGACGTGGTGTTCTTCGCCAAGGACGCGTCCGGCCGCTACAGCCACGCCAACCTGACCCTGGTGCGCCGGCTCGGCCTGAAGCGGCGCGGGGACGTGATCGGCCGCGACGTCACCGAGCTGTTTCCGGCCCGCCTCGGCGGCCGCTATGCGATCCAGGACCGGCGCGTGCTCGACGGCGAGACCATCGAGAACCAGCTCGAAGTGCATTTGTTCCCGAACCGGCAACCGGGCTGGTGCCTGACCGGCAAGCGCCCGTTGCCTCTGGCCGACGGCCGCACAGGCCTGGTCGGCCTGTCGCGCGACCTCGGCGCGCCCGACGGCCATCACCCGACCTACGAACGCCTGCGCCGGGTCACCGAACACATGCAGGCGCATTTCGCCGGCGCGCTGCGCGTGACCGCGCTGGCCGAACTGGCCAAGCTGTCGGTCGCGCAGTTGGAACGCCATTTCCAGCGCGTGTTCCAGCTGACCCCGCAACAGGCCCTGACCAAGATCCGCATCGAAGCGGCAATGAGGTTGCTGCAGGAAGAGGCGAGCATCGCCGAGGTCGGCCAGTCCTGCGGCTTCTCCGACCAGAGCGCGTTCGCGCGCCAGTTCAAGGCCACCGTGGGCATGGCGCCGCGCGAGTACCGCGCCTTGCAGCGCAGCGGTCGTTGGAGCGCGGGCGGCGAAGACGCCTGATCGACGCCGCTGGCGTGTTCAGGCGAGCGCGGTCGCCTCGATCTCGATGCGCCAGGCTTCGTCGTAGATACCGGTCACTACCACGCTGATCGCGGGATCGGCACGGCCGGCCAACAGGCGGCGGCGAATCTCGCGTTCTCGCTTGCGGTCGCTGGCGCGGGCGAGGAAGACGGTCAGCTTCGCCAGGTGCTGCAGGTCCATGTCGGCCGCGCGCAGCTGCGTCTCCAGGTTGACCCAAGCGAGAACGCATTGTCCGGAAAAATCCTGCGGCGCCTCGCCGTGCGCGTCGACCGGGATCTGGCCGCTGACGAACAGCAGCCGGGTCGCGGCAGTGATGGGGTGCGGTTGCGCGGCGTGGATCGATTCGCCGTCGGCCGCGGTCGGCGAACCCGCCGCGGTTTCATCGACGACTTTGCGTCCCGGCATCGGTGCTGCGGCAGGGCCCGACAGCCAGGTCATCGCGGCGGCACTGGTCAGCAGGAAGCTGCGTCGCTGCACGGTGACGCCTCAGCGTGCCGGCGCGGACGATGCGGTGGCTGCAGCGCCTTGCCGCGGCCAACGGCCGCTGTCTTCGAACGCGCTCGCGACGGTGTCGGCCAGGCGCCGCGCGAGGCGCCCGTCGGGGTCGAGGTCGGGATCGAAGATCGTCAGCTCCATACCGACCGCTTTCGGGCTGGCGAGCAATCGGGCGAGCACGGCGCGCAACTGATCGAAGTCGAGGCCGCCGGGGTTCGGCGAGTCGACCGCCGGCATCACCCGTTCGGCCAGCACATCGGCATCGAGGTGAATCCAGTAACCGTCGGTCGGCATCGCCTCCAGCCGCGCGCGCGCCTCGCGGCCGGCGCGTTCGGCGCCGAGACGGCGGATCGCCTCGGCGTCGATGGCGTGAATGCCGGAATGCTCGAAACTCTCGACCTCGTAGTCGATACGGTCCTGGTCGGCCACCACCAGACCGAGGTGGACGACATCGCCGGTGCGGAAATAAGGCGAGCGACCGCGCAGGTCGGACAGCGCCGCCGGGCCATGCCCGGTCGCCAGGCCGAGATCGAGACCGGCCGCGGTCAACAAGCCGTGGTAACGGCGGCGGTCGCGGATGAAGGAAAAATCGTCGTGAGCATCGATGAAGGCCAGGCCGTAGCGGCCGCGCTGCTTGAGGGCCAAACCGCTGCCGATCAGCACGCTGCAATCGCCGCCGAGCACCAGCACGAACCGGTCCTGGGCCAGCAGCGGGATCAGGCGGTCGGCCAGGGTCTGACTGTAGTCGCGCAGGGCGGCGCCGTTGCGAAAGCCGATCGCGGGATCGGCAGCGGGCGAATAAGGCGGCGCATCGACGCGGCCGCCATCGTGGGCACGCAGGCGCTGCAACAGGCCGGTCGCGCGCAGGGCCTCGGGCAATTTACGCACGCCCGGCTCGACACCCGGCGCCGGCGGGCGCAAGCCCAGGTTGCTGGGCGCATCGATGACGACGATGGCGGCTGGGTCCGACTTGAAGGCTGCAGGCGTCGCGGCGGGAGGCTGCGCGCAGGCCGGCAGCAGCGAAGACAAGGCCGCGCCGAGCACGGCAGGTCCGATCGCGAGGCGCATGCGAATAACCTCTGAATGTGTTTTTAGAGGTTATGCGCACCCTATCGAACCTGTCAACACCGTTTTAAAGGTTACAGACATACGGCGTCGCCTGCCCGCCCATTCATGGCCGTGGTCTTAGCTTTCCGATCCGCCGCCCCTGCTCTTGCTGCGCTGCGACCGGGAACGCAGCAAAAAAACCCGGCTTGCGCCGGGTGGAGGTCGGAAACGGAGAGAGCGTTACGCGACGATGCCATGCCTCGCTTGACGACCGCCCGCCGGAGCAACGGCGAGCGGCGTATTGCGTGGCCAGGCAGGATCTCAGTAGCGGTCGTTCAAGGCGAAGATCGGCTTGCGGTTCTTCCACTTGCCTTCGGTGAAGTCCGGGAACTCCACGGTCTTGTGCTCGGCGATGGACTGCTCCGACAAGGGGGTGATCGCGCTCCAGGCGACCGCGTCGTAGATGTCGATCGGCATCGGCGCATCGGCCTTGAGCGCCTCGATGAAGGCATGCACGACGAAGTAGTCCATGCCGCCATGGCCGGCGCCGGCCGCGGTCTCGGCGAACCGCTGCCACAGCGGATGGTCGTACTTCTCCAGCCAGGCCTCGGCCTTGTCCCACTCGTGCGGCGTGGTCTTGCCTTCGATGTGGATCGAATCGTTGATGTCCATCCACAGGCCATCGGTGCCCTGCACGCGGAAGCCGAGCGAGTACGGACGCGGCAGCGAGGTGTCGTGCTGCAGCAGGATGGTCTCGCCGTTCTCGCAGGCGATCTGGGTAGTGACCAGGTCGCCGAGCTTGAACTTGACCTTGGCGTTCGGATGGTCCGGGCCGGCCTGCTTGACGATGTAGTCGTGCAGGCCGCGCGCCTTGCTCGAGAACGAGCTAAGGTAGGTGAAGCAATTGCCGCGATGGATGTTGGCGACCATCGCGCAGGGGCCGATGCCGTGGCTCGGGTACAGCTCGCCGTCGCGCTGGACCGAATGTTCGGTGCGCCAACGCGCCTCCGACCAGCCCTTGGCACCGAACTCGACACCGCCGCCGGTGGCGCGCTCGGGGTTGCCGCTGTTGAGTTTCACCGCGCGCAGGTCGTGCTGGTAGCCGCCCTGCAGATGCACGATCTCGCCGAACAGGCCCTGCCGCACCATGTTCAGCACCGCCAGCACGTCGCGGCGATAGCACACGTTCTCCAGCAGCATGTAGGGCGTGCCGGTCTTCTGCTGGGTGCGCAACACCTGCCAATGGTCGTCGAGGGTGATGCCGGCGACCACTTCGCAGGCGACCGCGATGCGCGCCTGCATCGCCGCGATCGCCATCGGCGCATGGAACTCCCAGGGCGTGGCGATGATCACGCCGTCGAGGCCGCCCTTGTCGAGCATCTTGCGGTAGGCGTCGTTGTCGCCGCCTTCGCCGTAGGTCGTCGGCTTGGGCCGGCCGGCCTTCTCGATCATCTTCAGCGCGCGGCCGAGCATGATCGGCTCGACGTCGCACAGCGCGACGACTTCGACGTCGTCGCGACGCACCAGTTCCTTGAGCAGCACCTGGCCGCGCATGCCGGTGCCGATCAGGCCCAGGCGCAACTTCGAGCGTTTGCGGGCGAAGGCCGGCGTGAACGCGGTGCTGGCCAATACGGTGCCCGCGGTCGCGGAAGTAGCGAGGAAGTCGCGTCGGTTCATGCAGGTGCCTCGGTGGGTAGGGGGCGGGTGAGGAGTGAGGAGTGAGGAGTGAGGAGTGAGGAACGAGGAGTGAGGAACGAGGAGTGAGAAGTGAAAGGTGAGGCACTGGGAACGAGTCGAGACCACGCGAACTGCGGCAGCATCCGCCGCTCGCCCTCTTTACTCACTCCTCGCTATTACTCGCTCCTCGCTCCTCGCTCCTCGCCCCTCGCCCCTCGCCCCTACGCGCCCCTCAGCGGGTGATACGCGATGGCTTCGATCTCGATCTTGCAATCGACCATCATTTGCGAGCGCACGCACGAACGCGCCGGCGGCTGCTCGCCGAAGTACTCGCGGTAGACGCGGTTGAAGCTCCAGAAGTCGCGGGTGTCGTCGAGCCAGACGGTGATCTTGACCACGTGGCTCAAGTCGCAGCCGGCCAGGCCAAGCACTTTCTTGACGTTCTCCATGGTCCGGCGCGTCTGCGCCTCGATGCCGCCCTGTTCGATCTCGCCGCGCTCGTTCATCGCGACCTGGCCGGAGATGTAGACGAAGTCGCCGGCACGCACCGCCGGCGAGAACGGCAGTTGTTGGCCGCCGGCGCCGCTGGGCTCCAGGCCGTAACGGACGATGGAATTGGAATCGCTCATGGATGGACTCTCTGCATAGGGAGGAACGGGAAGAGCGAAGCTACGACGACCGGCGTGCTCCGCCGCGCCACTCGCAGATCGCGGGCAGCATGGCGGCGGCGCTCGGAGTCGGATGGCACATTCAAGGCCTTCCCGTTGCCGACGTGAAAGTATCTTACAAACTTTCACGATGCATTTTGCACTGCACCATGGCGGTTTATCAGGGCCTCTGCTACATTTCCATTGCCCATCAAGCCATCTGTGTTTGAAATTTACAGGAATGATCGGATGACCAGGGGAACCGCGCTGTGATCCATTCGCCGCACCCCGCTCCTGGGAGTCCGGCCGTGCGCCGGAGCTACGCGACCGGCACGCGACCGGCACGCAATCGGGCCCGTGCCTGCGCCGTTTCACCGTCGAACTGCGACCGAAATCCTGCGCAACGATCACGCCTTCGCCGCGCGGCCGCCACGACGGGGACACATGGATTCGCACGATCCCGCCTCGCGCAGAGAGTGTGCCGACGCCTCGCTCGGCACACCCAAAACCTCCGCTATCGGCGATATTCCGGTCTACCGTCATCACCCGCTGGTTCCCGATCGCCTCGTTGCGCTCGGTCCGACGCTGCGGGCGCCCCCATTGAAGGAATGATCCGTCCATGAGCCAAAGCCGTTTGACCTTGATCACCGGAGCCGCGGGCGGCATCGGCCGAGGATTGCTCACCCGTTTCGTCGTCGGCGGCGATCGTGTGCTCGCCCACGATCGCGATGCCGATGCGCTGGCCGCGCTGGCCGCGAGTTTCGCGCCCGGGCAGGTGCTGACCGCGGCGTCCGAGTTGTCCGATCTCGACGCCTTGCGCGCCGCACTCGCGCCGGTCACCCAGGCGCACGGCCCGATCGGCGCGGTCATCGCCAACGCCGGCAGCGCCGAAGGACTGAGCCTGGCCGGCACCGCGCCGGGCGCGTGGCAGCGCGACGTCGATGTGAACTTGAACGCCGGCTACTGCACGGTGGAAGCGGCGCTCGACGGGCTCAAACGTACCCGCGGCAACATCGTCTTCATCGGCTCGGTCAACGGCCTCGCCGCACTCGGCCATCCGGCCTACAGCGCGGCCAAGGCCGGCTTGATCAGCTACGCCAAATCGATCGCGATCGAATACGGCCGGCTCGGCCTGCGCGCCAACGTGATCTGCCCGGGCACGGTCAAGACCCAGGCCTGGCAGGCGCGCGCCGACAAGCATCCGCAAGTGTTCGAGGACTTGAAGAAGTGGTACCCGCTCGGCGACTTCGCCACGCCCGAGGACATCGCCGAAGCCGCCTGGTTCCTCGCCTCGCCGCAGGCGCGCATGATCAGCGGCGCGGTGCTGCCGGTCGACGGCGGCCTGATGGCCGGCAACCGGGTGATGGCTTCGGAACTCACCCTGGAGCCGTACTGATGACTGGGGCCGTACCTATGAACGCGGCACTGCGCGAGCTCGGACAGAACCTGTTGCTGCCCGGCGTCAAGGGATTGCCGTTGCAACAGGCCACGCGCCAGGACGCGATCGGCGGGCTCGGCCTGCATGTTCTCGACGGCAGCCTGTCGTATCCGGTCGCGGTGCTGCGCGAGTCCACCCTCGCCCACAACATCGCCTGGATGCGCGATTTCGTCGAACGCGCCGGCGCCCTGCTCGCGCCGCACGGCAAGACCACGATGAGCCCGCAGTTGTTCCAGGCCCAGCTCGATGCCGGCGCCTGGGCGATCACCCTGGCGACGATCCCGCAGTTGCGCATCGCTCATCGGTTCGGCGTGCGCCGGGTGCTGCTGGCCAATCAGCCGGTCGCGATCGCCGACATCGAAAGCCTGGCCGCGCTGCTGCGCGACGACCCCGGTTTCGAGGCCTGGGTCCTGGTCGATTCCTCGGCCGGCGCCCGACGCCTCGCCGAGGTGATGCAGCGGCTCGCCCCTCAACGTCGATTGCCGGTATTGGTAGAGCTCGGCGCCGAAGGCGGCCGCACCGGCGTGCGCGGCCTCGACGCCGCGCTGGCGCTCGCGCGCGAAGTCGCCGCGAGCCCCGCGCTGCGCCTGGCCGGCATCGAAGGCTACGAAGGCCTGTGGGTCGGCGCCGATCGCGACAGCGACCTGGCACGCGTGCGCGGCCTGCTCGCCGAGCTGGTCGAGCTGACCCGCCGCTGCGATGGCGAGGGCCTGTTCGACGGCGAGGAGATTTTGATCAGCGCCGGCGGCTCGGCGTATTTCGATTTCGTCGCCGACGCCTTCGCCACGGTCGGCGCGACCACGCGCCCCCTGCGACGCGTGCTGCGCTCGGGGTGTTACCTCACCTCCGACCACGGCTTCTATCACGGCCTGCAACAGGAAATGCGCACCCGCCACGACGCCAGCTTCCGCCACGGCCTGCAGCCGGCGCTGGAAGTCTGGGCGGCGGTGCAGTCGCGCCCGGAGCCGGGTCTGGCCCTGCTCACCCTCGGCAAGCGCGATGCGTCCTACGACATCGACCTGCCCAAGCCCCTGTGCTGGCACCGCCCCGGCGAGCCGGCGCCGTCGCCCATGCGCGATGCGCGCATCGCCAAGATGAACGACCAGCATGCCTATCTCGAACTGCCGCACGATCATCCGCTGCAGGTCGGCGATCTCGTCGCCACCGGCATTTCGCACCCTTGCACCACGTTCGACAAATGGCAGGTGCTGCTGACGGTCGACGACGGTTATCGCGTCACCGGCGCCATCAATACTTTCTTCTGAACGCGCCATCGGCGCGATCGATACCCGCTCGCCGCGCCACCGACGCGATCGATACCCCCTAATCGCCGCATGATCGGCGCGATCGACAATCTTCCGAGGAACGACCCCATCGTGTCCGACAACCTCATCCCCAAGATCCGCGGAGCGCTCGACACCTTGCGTCCGGCCGAACGCAAGGTCGCCGAGACCGTGCTGGCCGACCTGGACTTCGCGATCCACGCCAGCATCGGCGCGCTGGCGATACGCGCCAATGTTTCCGAGCCCAGCGTGACCCGCTTCTGCCGCGCGATCGGCTGCGAAGGCCTGCGCCAGTTCAAGGTCCAGCTCGCCCACAGCCTGGCCGTCGGCGTGCCCTACCAGACCGTCACCATCGACAAGGACGACGACGCCGCGACCCTGGTGCACAAGGTCTGCGACAGCATCTCCGCGGCCCTGCACGATGTACGCGAGCGCACCGACCCGGCCGCGCTCGACGCCGCCGCCGGCTTGATCGCCGGCGCTCGCCGCGTGTGCTGCATCGGCGTCGGCTCGGGCTCGGGCGTGGTCGCGCAGGACGCCTTCCTGCGCTTCCTGCGCCTGGACATCGCCGCCACCGCCCACAGCGACGGCCATCTGCAGCGGCTCGCCTCGGGCATGCTCGACGCCAACGACGTGCTGTTCGCGATCTCTCTGTCGGGCCGCAGCCCCGAGGTCAACGACAGCGTGCGCATCGCCAAGCAGCGCGGCGCGCGCATCATCGCCCTGACCCAGGCCGGCGCGCCGCTGGGTTGGGACGCCGACGTGCCGCTGCTGTTGCCGCCGTCGAGCGCGGCGACCCCATACTCGCCCGGCGTGTCGCGGCTGATGCAGTTGGCCGTGATCGACATGCTGGCGATCGCAGTCGCGCTGCGCCAGGAACCGGGCGTGCTGGAGAAGGCGCGCCGGGCCAAGGCCGAAGTCGAACGCACCCAGGTTCCCGGCCGCTCATGAGCGCGAAATTCGCACCGGCGGCAGCCACCTTCGATCTGGTCATCGCCGACGCCTGGGTGCTCGACGGCAGCGGCGGCCCCGGCTACCGCGCCGATGTCGCCGTCGACGGCGAGCGCATCGCCGCGATCGGCGCGCCCCACAGCCTGCACGGACGCAAGCGCGAGGACGCACACGGGCTCGCACTGGCACCGGGCTTCATCGACGTCCACACCCACGACGACCGCGCGGTGCTCGACGACCCCGGCGTGTTCAACAAGCTCAGCCAGGGCGTGACCACGGTGATCGCCGGCAATTGCGGGATCAGCCTGGCGCCATGGCGCGCCGACCGCGAACCGCCGGCGCCGCTGTCGTTGATCGGAGGCCAGGCCGATTTCCGTTTCGAACGCTTCCGCGACTACCTCGAAGCGGTCGATGCGGCGCGCCCGGCGGTCAACGTCGCGGCGATGGTCGGTCATTCGACCCTGCGCATCGCCGAGGTCGCCGACCTCGGCCGCGCCGCCGACGATGCCGAGATCGAACGCATGCGCGTGCGCTTGCGCGAGGCGATGCAGGCCGGCGCGATCGGTTTCTCCAGCGGCCTGTTCTACCAGCCGAGCCGGGCCGCGCCGAACAGCGAAGTGATCGAACTCGTCCGCGAGAGCGGCGCCCACGGCGGCGTCTACGCCTCGCACCTGCGCGACGAATACGACGGTGTGCTCGAAGCGATCGACGAAGCCGTCGACGCCGGCGAAGCCGCGCACACCCCGGTCGTGCTGTCGCATCACAAATGCGCCGGCCCCGCGAACTGGGGCCGCACCGTCGAGACCCTGGCGCGCATCGACGAACGCCGCCGCCGCCATTGGGTCGGCCTCGACGCCTATCCCTACACCGCCGGCTCGACCGTGCTCGATCCGGACTACGTCGACGGGCTGATCCGGATCCTGGTGAGCTGGTCGACGCCGCACCCCGAACAGGCCGGTCGCGACCTGGGCGACATCGCCGCCGATTGGCGGGTCGACCAGAAAGAAGCCGCGCGCCGCCTGCACCCGGCCGGCGCGGTGTATTTCCAGATGCGCGAGGACGACGTCCGCCGCGTGCTCAGCCACGACCGCACCATGATCGGTTCCGACGGCCTGCCGCACGACGCCCACCCGCATCCGCGCCTGTGGGGCGCGTTTCCGCGCGTGCTCGGCCATTACTGCCGCGACCAGGGCCTGTTCCATCTGCCCGAAGCGGTGCGCCGCATGACCTCGCTGTCGGCCGACAGCTTCGGCCTGAAACGGCGCGGACGCATCGCCCCCGGACTCGCCGCCGATTTGGTTCTGTTCGATCCCGACACCATCGCCGACCGCGCCACTTTCGCCGAACCCAAGCAAGCGGCCGCGGGCATCCGCGCGGTCTGGGTCGGCGGCGCCTGCGCCTTGCGCGATGCCCACGCCACCGGCGAACGCCGCGGCCGCGTCCTGCGCCGCGAGGAGGAACGCCATGCTCGATGAATCGCTCCACCGCAACGCCCCCAACACCGGCACCGCGATCGCCCTGATCGGCGTCGACTGGGGCTCCACCCATCTGCGCGTGCACGCCTTCGACGCGCTCGGCGGCATCATCGCCACGCGCCAGAGCGCGCGCGGCATGGCCTCGCTGCATTCGCCCGAGGCCTTCGCCGCCGCGCTCGACGACCTGCTCAGCGTCGACCTCGACGACGGCGACGCGCCGATCTTGCTGGCCGGCATGGTCGGCGCGCGCAACGGTTGGCAGGAAGCGCCGTACGCGCCGTTGCCCGCCCATGCCGATGCGCTCGCCTCGGCGTTGCAGCCGCTGACGTTCAAGCAGCGCCGCGCCGCGATCGTGCCCGGCGTCAGCGGCGCCAGCGATGGCTTCGACGACGTCATGCGCGGCGAAGAGACCCAGGCGCTCGGCGTGCCGCCCGGAACGCGACGCGTAGCCGCACCGGGCACGCACAGCAAATGGCTGACCCTGGACGGCGGCGGCGTGGTCGGGTTTTCGACCTATCCGACCGGCGAGATTTATTCCCTGTTGCTGCATCACAGCCTGCTCGGGCGCGGCCTGCCGGCCGAGGCCTGGTCGGAACGCGGCTTCATCAAGGGCCTGGACACCGCGCGCGAACGTCCCGACTGGTTGCACCAGTTGTTCGGCGTGCGCGCACGCAACGTCCGCGACGCCGCGCCGGTCGAGGAATTGCCGGCGTTCCTGTCCGGCCTGTTGATCGGCTACGAGTGCCTGGCCGCCAACAACGAACCCGGCGACGGCGGCGAAGTCGCGGTGATCGGCGGCGCCAAGCTCGCCGCGACCTACGCCCTGGCGCTGCGCCGCTACGGCATCCCCCACTACATCATCGAAGGCGACACCGCGTTTTGCCGCGGCTTGTGGCGCATCGCAAAGGCAGCCCGATTCGTATGACCCTCGCCACGTCCCTGCCCCTGCCGAGCACGCTGCCGGCCTGGCTCGTCCAGTCGCCGTTCGTCGCGATCCTGCGCGGCATCACCCCCGACGAGGCCCTGCCGGTCGGCGAAGCGCTGTGGGATGCGGGCTGGCGCATCATCGAAGTGCCGCTGAATTCGCCCGATGCGTTCGAGAGCATCGCCCGCCTGCAACGGCGTTTCGGCGATGCGATCCTGCTCGGCGCCGGCACCGTGCGCCGCGCCGACGAAGTCGACACCCTGGTCCGCATCGGCGCGCGCCTGATGGTCTGCCCGCACACCGATCCGGCGCTGATCGGCTACGCCAAGGCCTGCGGCTTGTTCGCCCTGCCGGGCGCGGCGACCCCGAGCGAATGCCTGGCCGCCCTCGACGCCGGCGCCGACGGGCTCAAGCTGTTTCCGGCCGATGCACTCGGCCCGGCGATGCTGAGCGCCCTGCGCGCGGTGCTGCCCGCAGGCACCGCGGTGCTGCCGGTCGGCGGCATCCACACCGACCTGCTCGCGATCTGGCGCAAGGCCGGCGCGATCGGCTTCGGCATCGGCGGCACCTTGTACAAGCCCGGCACGACCGCGCCGCAGGTCGCCTCGACCGCGCAGGCCTTCAACGAAGCGTGGCTGGAATCGGTACCGACACCGCGCGGCTTGCGTTCGTAAGCGATCGCCCGGTCACGCCCCCAAGCATCCGGCCGCTGACGACGGGCTAGAAATGGGCAACCCGGGTTTTCTCGACAGTCCGGCTGCGGCCGACTCGATGGCCCGGGGGCCAACCGCCTTGGCGAACGCCCTGCAGGTTCAGTCGGGCTGCGACCCGCCGGCCGTCGACTCGATCAACGCCGTCACCTCGTCGAGCAATCCCCGCATGGCCGACTTGGCTCGCTCGCCATCGCCCGATGCGATCGCTTCGTATACGCGCGCGTGGTCCTCCACGCTGGCCAGATCGACGCCCTTGGAACGATTGGTGACCCCGATCGAAATCCGCAACGCGGTATCGACCAGGTCGCGCAGGCGCGAATAGAAGCGGTTGCCGCTGGCTTCCAGCACCGCGACATGGAAGGCGATGTCCGATTCGAGCGCATCCCCTTCGCCCAGCTCGGCGGCGCGCATGCGCTCGATCGCGGCCTCGATCCGGGCGATGGCTTCGGCATCGCCGCGTTGCGCCGCCAGCATCGCCGCCATCGGCTCGACCGCAAGCCGCACCTGAGTGAACTCGAGCAACAGGCCGATGGAGAACTTGCGCTCCAGCAACCAGCGCAAGACGTCCGGATCGAGCAGGTTCCAGTTCGTCTCGGGCTCGATGATGGTGCCGCGCTTCGGCCGCGCACTGAGCAAACCCTTGGCCGTGAGCATCTTGACTGCCTCGCGCACGATGCTGCGGCTGGCGCGAAGCTGCACGCACAGTTCGGCCTCGGTCGGGAATGCCTGCTCCGGACCGTAGTGACCGGTCACGATCGCCTCGCCCAGAGATTCGACGATTCGCCTGGTCAGGCTTGCGGAACGAGGCAATCGATTCATACGGTCAGCTCCGGTAATGGCTCTGGCGACAGGGCCTGCGTGCCATCGAAGAGGCGAGGCCCGGCCAACCCGATAAGGCCGCGGCCTGTCATGCCTGCAAACTCGGAGCCTTCCGCCATGCCGGAGCATTATCGCGGAGGCCTGCGGCAATAGCCACGCAAGCCGGCAAGCGGGCATCGCTGCGCGGGATCAAAACAGGGCCGGGCAAGCGCCCCAAGCGCGGCCGATCCGCTGCAATCGGCGCGGCGCCGCAGGAACCGACCGCGACTCACCACCACGTGGCATAGAGCGCCACGAGTACCGCGACCACCGCCAGGGCCGCGATGTTGAAGCCCGCGCTGGTGCGGAAGCTGACGCCCTCGACCTCGATGAGGTTCACCCCGGCCCGCGACGGGACGAGCAGCGACACCGCCATCGCCAGCAGTCCGGTGACCAGAAACACCAGGCTCATGCGATCCAGGAACGGCAGCGACGGCCATACCATCTTGAACAGATAAGAGAACGCGACCGAGCCTGTCGCCGCGGCGATCGCGCCGGCTTCGTTCGCGCGCTTCCAGAACAAGCCCAGCAGGAAGATCACGGTGATGCCCGGCGTGAAGAATCCGGTGAACTCCTGAATGAACTGGAACGCTTGATCCGACTTGCCCAACAGAGGGCGGGCGGTCATCGCAGCGATGACGACCGCCACCGTCGCGACGATTCTTCCGACCCTGACGAGGCGGCGTTGGCGGACGGGGTCATCGTCCGAATCGGAGCCGCGGCGAGCGCCCGTCGCATACTTGTCGAACAGGTCGAGGGTGAAGATGGTCGCTATCGAATTGATCTTGGAGGCCATGCTGGAGATGACGGCGGCGATCAATGCCGAGAACACCAGGCCGAGCACTCCGGGCGGCAGCAGGCGCATCATCGTCGGGTAGGCCTCGTCCGGCTTGGACAGATCCGGGGCCAGCACGACCGCGGCGATGCCCGGCAGCACGATGATGATGGGCATCAGCAGCTTCAGGAACGCGGCGAATATCACCCCTTTCTGCGCCTGATCCAGATCGCGCGCGGCCAGCGCGCGTTGAATGATGTACTGATTGAAGCCCCAGTAACTCAAGTTGGCCAGCCACATCCCGCCTATCAGCACCGACAACCCCGGCAGGTCCCGATAGAAGGGATTGTCCGGCTTCAGGATCATGTGGAAATGATCGGGAGCGCGCTCGACCAGCACCCGGAAACCGGCGCCGATGCCGGCCCCGTCGCCGATCTTGTCGAGGGTCAGTCCGGACACCAGCAGCCCCCCCAGCACCAGCAGCGCCACTTGCACGATGTCGGTCAGCGCCACCGCTTTCAAGCCGCCGTACAACTGATACAACAGCGCGAAGGCGGCAAGCAGATACAGCGCCGTGCCCTGGTCGATACCGGCGATCTGGTTCACGGCGATCGAGCCGAGCCAGGCGATCGAGGTCAGGTTCACGAACACGTACAACGCGAGCCAGAACACCGTCATGAGGTTGCGGATGCCGGACCCGTAGCATTGCTCCAGGAACTGCGGCATCGTGACGATGCGGTTGTGCAGAAAGATCGGCAGTATCCACTTGCCCACGATCAGCAAGGTCGCGGCCGCCATCCATTCGTAGGATGCGATGGCGAGCCCCAGCGCATACCCGGAACCGGACATGCCGATGATTTGCTCGGCGGAGATGTTCGCGGCGATCAGAGAGGCCCCGATCGCCCACCACGGTAGCGATCGCGAGGCGAGAAAGTAGTCGTTGCTGTTTTTCTTGCGTCCGTGTTTCTCCCGCGCGACCCAATGCGCCAGGCCGAAGATCGCGACGGCGTAGACGCCGATGATGACCAGATCGAGCGTCGACAATGTCATGCATCCACCGCGCTTGCGTCTTTGCGGTATGCCGCGATGACCGCCATGAAGGCATCGGCACGGGCGGCGACCTCGGCCGCGGTCATCCCGGGCCGATACAGGCTGTTTCCGAGGCCATAACCATCGACCCCGGCACGAAGCCAATGCGCCGCGTTGTGCTCGTCCACGCCGCCGACGGCGCAGACGCTCACCCCGGCCGGGAGCACGGCTCGCAGCGCGCGCAAATGGGCGGGGCCATAGGTCGAAGCCGGGAACAGTTTGAGCCGGGTCGCTCCCGCAGCGATCGCGTCGAAAGCCTCGCTGGCGGTGCCCACGCCCGGCATCGGCACCATGCCCAGTTCCAGGGCGCGCCGTATGACCGCGGCGTCGGTGTTGGGCGCCACCAGCAGGCGCCCTCCGGTCTCGTGCAACTGCTCGACCTGGCGCAGGTCGAGCACGGTGCCGGCGCCGCACAGGCAATCGCGACCGAAAGCCCGCTGCAGCAGCCCGATGCTGACGAAGGGATCGGGCGAGTTGAGCGGAATCTCGATTCCGCCCACGCCGCGCTCGACGAGCGCCTCGGCGATGCGAAGCACTTCGCCCGGGGTAATTCCGCGCAGGATCGCTATGACGAACGGCGTTGCGTGACTTTGGGACGGCATCTGATCGCTGCTCCAGCCTGCATGGTCGAGCGGGTACTGCGCCTGGGAATACTCATCCCCGGCTCATCCGGCGGTGTCATGGCGCCTCTGTCGCCTGCCGAACGATGGTTTAAAGTACTTATATATGATAAAAGTGCAGCCTGTCCATCGCCATCATTTCGCCGACTGCCTATGAGCCTCATTGCCCGGATAGAAACCTTCCGCGTGCCGCCGCGCTGGCTGTTCGTGCGTGTCGAAACGACCGATGGCGCGGTAGGTTGGGGAGAAGCCAGTCTGGAGGGGCATGTCGAGGCCGTCGATGGCGCTTATGAAGCGCTGCGCGATCGCTTCGTCGGCGCCGACGCGGATCGGATCGAAGACATATGGCAGGTCGCCTATCGCCTGGGTTTCTACCGCGGCGGGCCGGTGCTGATGTCGGCGCTGGCCGGCCTGGATCACGCTCTGTGGGACTTGTTGGCCAGGCGTCTGGGGCTTCCCGTGTGGCAACTGCTGGGAGGCAAGGTGCGCGACCGCATCGCCGTCTATGCCTGGGTCGGCGGCGATCGCCCCGGCGAGGTCGAACAGGCCAGCCGAGTCCGCCAGCAACAGGGCTTCACCGCCGTCAAGATGAATGCCACCGAGGACCTGGACTGGCTGGCCCGTCCGCGCGACCTGGACCCGGTGCTCGAACGCGTTGCGGCGGTGCGGGCGCTCGGGCTGGACGTCGGCCTGGATTTCCACGGCCGCGTGCACAGGCCGATGGTGCGCTCGCTGATCAGCGCATTGGAACCGCTGAGCCCGCTCTTCATCGAAGAACCCGTCCTGTCGGAGCATCCCGAGGCCCTCGCGCAACTGGCGCAATTCACCAAGTTGCCGATCGCGATAGGCGAGCGGCTGTACAGCCGATGGGACTTCAAGCCGTTCCTGCAGGCGGCGGCGGTCGATATCCTGCAACCGGACTTGAGTCATGCCGGCGGAATTTCCGAATGCCGGCGCATCGCCGCCATGGCCGAAGCCTACGATGTCGCCATCGCACCGCACTGCCCGCTCGGCCCCCTGGCCCTCGCCGCCTGCCTGCAGTTGGCCGCCGCCACGCCCAACTTCGTGATTCAGGAAATGTCGCTGGGCATTCACTACAACAGCGCCGAGTACGACTTGCTGACCTACCTGAGCAATCCGCAGGTGTTCGACATCCGTGCGGGCTATGTCGATGTGCCCTCCGGCCCGGGCCTGGGCATCGAGATCGACGAGGCCAGGGTGCGCGAGGCCGCGCGCATACCGCACACTTGGCGCAACCCGGTCTGGCGTGGCGCCGATGGGAGCATTCGCGAATGGTGAGTTCCGCACGACGTTTCGAAGGCCGCACCGTGCTGATCACCGGCGGCCTCGGGGGCATCGGCCTGGCGTGCGCGAAGCGCTTCGCCGCGGAAGGCGCGAGCCTCGCCCTGATCGACTTTCGCCAGGATCGTCACAGCGAAGCGACCGAGGCCTGCCGCGCCGCCGGAGCGGCGCATGTCGTCGTGCTGTCCTGCGACGTATCCGATGAAGGCCAGGTCGATGCCGCTTGTGGCGCCGTGCGCGAGCGCCTCGGCGGCCACGACATCGTCGTCAACACCGCCGGGCTGATGCTGTTCAAGCCGCTGGAAGACTTCAGCAGCGACGAGTGGCGGCGACTGCTCGGCGTCAACCTGCTCGGGCCGGTGCATTTCACCCGCGAATGGCTGCGTCATGCCGCGCCCGGCGGCGCGATGGTCAATATCGCCAGCGTGCACGCCTCGATGACGACACCGATGGTGGCGCCGTATGCCGCGGCCAAGGCCGCCCTGCTGTCGCTGACCCGCAGCGCCGCGATCGAGGGCGCCGCGAAGGGCCTGCGCGCGAACGCGGTGGTGCCCGGCGCGATCGACACCCCGATGTTATGGTCCAACCCGAATCTGCAATCGGGCGCCGAAGTCATCTCCGCCGAAGACATCGGCACGCCGGACGACGTCGCCGGGGCGGTCCTGTTTTTGGCCTGCGACGAAGCGCGGTTCGTGACCGGCGCGAGCCTGGAAGTCAGCGGCGGGCGTCTGGCGAGACTGTAACGCGACGCGCTCCCTTCATCGCCGATACGAGCGCGATTTCGCGCACTCCAGCGCAGTGCCCCTATCTTGCCGGCAAAGCGCTCAGCGCTTGATGCGGCCGATGTTCGCGCGCGAATCCACGACGATACCGAGCATCGCCTCGCGCGCCGCGACCGGCCGTTGCAGCCGGATCGCTTCGAGCACGGCGAAATGCCGCGGCAGCGAGTACTTGAAGTCGACCACCTTGCTCGCCGACAGGGAAAAGTAGGTCGCCAACGCGGTCTCGACGACCGAGAACAGCGACACCATCAACTCGTTGTTGGTCGCTTCCAGCACGCTTTGATGGAACTCGAGATCGGCCTGGGTCCAGGCTTTCAGATCCTGCGCCGCATCCATGGCGCCGTACGCACTCTTGATTCGCGCCAGTTGCTTCCGGTCGCGCCGCTTCGCCGCGGCGGCAGCGGCGGCCGGCTCGATGATCTCGCGCATCTCCGACAGCTTCTCGACGAAGTCGTCGGCAGGCATCGTCTCGCATCGCCACGCCAGCACATCGGCATCGAGTTGGTTCCAATACTGCTTTTCGCGCACGCGGGTGCCGGTCTTCTGCCGCGTCTCGATCAGGCCTTTCGAGGTAAGCACCTTCAAGGACTCGCGCAACGCGGTCCGACTGATGGCCATGCGCTCTGCAAGGGTTTCCTCGCGCGGCAGCAGTTCGCCCGGTTTCAGCGTGCCGCCGACGATCTGCCTGCCCAATTCCTGGACCACCTGGCTGTGCAAGTTGCGAATGGAAACAGGCTTCAACGGAGAACATCCCTTGCATTCGGTCGCGCAACAGCGGCGTCGCGCGTATGAGTTTCTATTGTTACATCTAACACACTAGTCGACGACGCAAGGCAGCGCATCCGTCGGGCATCGCCCCATGGCATCGAACACCTGAAACGCTCGGCATCATGCGAACGAGCGCGCGTTTTCGGCGACCGACGCATCGCATCTGCACTCGCCACAGCGCCGACGATTCTCGCTCGAACAGTACTTCGTGCCGTCCCTTGAACGCACGACATGGATGTTGCCGCGCAACATCGAATCGTTCCAGTGCTGCCGTAATGCGCCACGACACTCACTCAATGACAGACGGATCGAAGGATCGATAAGCGGTACTTGACTCAAAAAATAATAAGTACTTATATATGATAAATAGAACCAGATCCGATCAGCAGTCAGCAAGGGGGAGGGCGTAATGAAGTTGCAGCAGCAAGCGAACAAGCGGCGCGTGCAGATCGAGCGGTCCCGGCTCGCGTGGAGCCTGATGGCCGTGATGGCCTGCGCCGGTACCGCGCAGGCCCAATCGATCACCGGCGGCCTGTACGGATACGCGCCGACGCAGGGCCAGGTGAGCGTGTTGGTCGAAAACCCGGAAACGGGCTTCCGCAGAGAACTCAAAGTCGATGCGAACGGCCGCTACACCGCCTCCGGCCTCAACCCCGGCGGCTACACGGTAAAAATCAGCCGCGATGGGCAGTTGCTTTCCGAGAACCGGATCAGCGTGCGGCCGAACAGCGACACCGCCGTCGCCGCGGCGAGTGCGCAGAACGCGGCCACCGAGCTCGATACCGTCGTCGTGACCGGTACCTCGATGGCGACCGAAGTCACGCCGATCGATGTGTCGACCCCGGAACTGACCAATCATTACAGCCGCGAACTCATCAACGGCCTACCCCTGCCTCCGTCGGCGACTCCCGAACGCATCGCGCTGTTGCGCTCGAACGCACGCCACGACTCCAACACCACCGGTCTGGTGCAGCTCGGCGGCGCCTCGCCGGCCGAGAATCGTTATTACTTGAACGAGTTCGATACGACCAACGACCGAACCTCGCTCGGCTCCAACCGCCTGCCGCGGGAAGCCATCCAGGACACCGAAGTGCTAGCGGGCAGCTTCGGCGCCTCATGGACCAACGCCACCGGCGGCATCATGGCGCAGACGGTGCGCCAGGGCAGCAACAGCTTTCGCGCGGGCTATTCGCTGTACCTGACGCCGCCGACGTCGCGCCTGCTGAACCCGCGCGAGAAGGACATCTACGGCGGCGACGACTCCTACTACAAGTACGTGTCCAACAATCACCGCGATTCGAGCGCGACGCAGTATGCCTGGGGCTCGGGCGCGCTGATCAAGGACAAGTTTTTCGCGTTCGTCCTGCTGGGCAAGACCTCGCCCTGGAAGAGCTACCGCTACACCATCAACCGCGCAACGACCACGACCAGCAGCAACAAGAACGCGTTGGTGAACCTGACCTGGAACATCAACGACGATCAGACCTTCAACCTGATCGGTTCGCGCGACTGGAACGAGTCGGATACGGACACGTACTTGCTAAAAGGCAACTACACCACCGAACGGGGCGCGTTTTCGCAGAGTTCGCATTCCCCGGCCCGCCAGCGGATGCTGATCGGCAACTACCACTGGAACATCACCGACGACCTGCAACTGCGGCTGATGGGCGGCTACCTGGGCCAGATCAACGATCGCGCCCACGGCTCCGAGGACATTCCCTATGTCGACGAGTACAACAGCGCCACCCAGAAGACGGTCAACATCGGCGCGAACGAGCGTACCGTCAATTTCCGTCCCGACGACTATTGGCGCCGCGGCTACAAAGGCGATCTGACCTGGAACCTCCAGGACCACAAGATCGTGTTCGGCCTGGAGCATTACGTGCACTACCTCGGCCAGGACTGGCACACGCCGTTCGCCGGCTGGTACACCTATTACGACCGGCCGAACACCGTGCAGTTGCAGAACGGCGAGCGGGTCAACGGCAAGTACGTGCAGCATTTCCTCAATCGCGAGTTCGGCCGGATGTTCTCGGTCAACCAGGCGGCCTATATCGAGGACTACTGGCAGCTGAGCGATCGCGTCATGGTCTACGCAGGCCTGCGCTACGACAAGTACGTCAACAAGGATGCCCTGGAACGGCGCTTGTTCTCGTTCCCGATGTACTCGCCGCGACTGGGCCTGTCCTGGGACGTCAACGGCGACTCCAGCCTCAAGGTCGGCGCGAACCTGGGCAGGTACTCGCTGTCGATGCCGTCCAACTTCAGCTTCGGCGTGGCGCAGGCGCGTTCGACCACCACCAAGTGGTACCGCTACACCGGCATCGACCCGGTCACCAAGGCGCCGACCGGCCTCACCCAGATAGGCCCGGCCTATGTTCCTCCCGGGCGCGACGGCAATCCGCCGCAGACGCACGAGGTGTCCGCGACCAACCTGAAGGCGCCTTACAAGGACGAGTTCCAGGCCTACGTGCAGAAGGAACTGCCGGGCAACTGGATCGGGCAAGTCGATTTCGGCTACTCGACGCTGAAGCGCGTCATCAATCAGACCTGTTACAACCAGGGCATCGTCGACTGGGCGAATGCGCACGGCTATCCGGACTACGAAGCGGACGATATCGCCTGTTTCGAGGTGAATCCTGGCGAAGACGTCACCGTGCTGCGCGATTTTGCCGGCAACGGCAAACTGCAATCGCTGCGGGTGCCCGCCTCGGCCTTCGGCCTGCCGAAGCCCAAGAACAAATACATCCACCTGACCTTCGACCTCAATCACCATCGCAGCGACGACGAACCCTATTACCTCGGCCTGAGCTACACCTGGTCGCGTTCGTTCGGCAACGACAACGGGTTTCTCGACCTGGAAGGCCATAACGCGGGCTACATCGGGCAAACCGGCCGCTACGACTTCCCCGAGATCACCCTCGGCGCCAACGGCAACCTGATCAACGACGTACGCCACAAGCTCACCGCGTCCGGCGTCTATTACTTCAAGAACGGCCTGCGCGTGGGCGGCATCCTCAACGTGCAATCCGGGCAACCGGTCACCTGCTTCGGCCTGAAGCCCGATGTCGACAGCCTGTCGTACAACTGGGGCAGTTGGGGACATTACTGCGACACGAAGACCGACCCGGTCGGCGTCACCCCGGCGGGCACCATGGGACGGCTGCCCTGGTTCTGGCAGTTGGATTTGAATGTCGGCTACGACCTGAGCGTCGGCGAACACCACAAGCTCAGCCTCGACCTCGGCATACAAAACCTCACCAACCGCCGCGGCATTACTGACCGCTACAACACCTTCAGCGCCGACATCAACGCCGACAACACGGTCGTACCCGATATCAATTTCCTGATTCCGAGCCAATACCAGGCGCCGCGGACGACCTCGCTGGTGCTGCGTTACGAGTTCAAGTAGCACCCGGCCCGGCGCAGCTTGCGCCCATCCCATTCTTCGAACACCGAATCATGAGGACACCCGCATGGCTAACTTTTCCGTGTACACCGCATCGGCCCTGGCCGGTCTGTTGCTTGCCGCGGCGCCCCCGCCGGCGGCGGCGACCACTCCCGCCGGCACCTGGGTATTGGCGAATCCCTCCCCGCAAGTGAAGGATTACTTCCTGCGTATCGACGTGGATCCGGGCGAGCAGTACCCCGAGCACACCGACTCCGCCTCGAACGTCTACTTCGCGCAGTACATCAAGTTCAACAACGCGAACGGCGGCTACTGGGGCCTGCAGCGCGCGAGCGGAGAAAAGCGCGCGCTGGTATCGATCTGGAACGGCACCGGCGCGATGGGCGATCGCCTTCCGCCGGTGGATTGTTACGAGTTCGGCGCGTGCTCCAGCATCAAGGGGCAATACACCTGGAAAGTCGGGCACCAGTACAGGATGCGGGCCGAAGCCAGTCCGCGTTACGGCGGCGACTGGTGGCAGATGACGCTGTACGACCTGACGCTCGGCACCGCCGAGGTGCTGGGGCAGATCAGCGTGCCCTCCAACTGGGGTGGCTTGCACAAGGAAAATGGAATGTTCCTTGAGTATTTCTATGCCGACCCTTACCAGTGTTATTCGCTCCGACACGCCCGGGCCACCATTGCGCCGGTGCGCGGCAACTGGGGCCAGGACACGGCCCTGGCCAGTTTCAACGGCACCGCCTACGGCAGCCCGCACCCTTGCGACTCGTCGTGGCTGCTGCCGGGCATGACGCATGCCGGCTACGGCTCGATCTCGTGGGCGGAGAGCGACGGCACCGTCAATGCGGTAGGCAATCAGTACCGCGGGCTGTACGAGTGGGGCCAGTACAACAAGCAGGCCACCGCCGGCATGTACTTCGCGGCCGACCTCTCCGTCGACTACCCCTACCTGTACCGCGCGAAACACAACGGCGCCTACGGCCCGTTCCCGCCGCAAGGGCAGTCGAATGCGGATTGGCAGTCGATCGGCCGGGGCTATCCCGTCATCAACGATCTCTACCATCGAAACCAACCGCTGAGGAGCTGGGCCGAACGCAACGAAGCCTACGTCGCGGTCGGCGACTATTTCTACTACGACAACCCCAATACCGGCGATCTCGAATATTTCACCCTGGTCAAGAAAGGGGCGCAGTACTTCCCTGTCGACAAGACCAGCAACGAGTTCTGGACCTACAAGGGCCGTCACTATCGCAAGAGCGAAACCGTTCCCGAGATGGCCATTCACCAATGGGGCGAGAACAACCGTTACGGCCGCGTGGGGTCGGTGTTCAAGTCGGGCGACAAGTATTTCCGGCTGAAGACCAGCAGCCAGTACTGGTACTTCCCGACCACGGCCACCGACAACAACCAGTGGCAGTTCATCGGTTATCACCCGTGACAGCGGCTGCCTAGTCAATAATCCCGGCCTGCCCGTTGCAACAAACGGGCGGGCCAGCGCGGCCTTGCCGAGAGGCTTCGATTGCCCCCCAACCACACCGGCACGCAGATCATTCCGCAGAGCGAGCCCGAAGGAGGCGCTCAATGCGCAAGAGTCGATTCACCCAGGCGCAGATCGTGGAGATTCTCAAGGAGACCGACAGCGGCATCGCGATCAAGGACCTGGCCCGCAAGCACGGAGTCAGCGTGCCGACGTACTACCACTGGAGATCGAGGTACGGCGGCATGGACGTCGCCGAAACGGCCAGGGTTCGCGAACTGCAGGCCGAGAACAACGAGCTCAAGCGCCTGTATGCCGAGCAGGCGCTGGAGATTCATGCACTGAAGGAGGTCATCGCAAAACTGCCGGCGCATGCCGTGCACCCGTAAGGCAACATCCATCGCATCGCTCATCCTTCGCCGATAACGCGGGTCGCTTCCTGCCCGCGCGGCGGCCGACCTACGGAACCCGATCATGATCCAACGCGCACGTCGTCACCGCATCGCCGCCGCCCTGCTCGGCCTGGGACTCGCCTTCGCTTCGCTGGGAAGTTTCGCCGCGCCGCGTTTCGCCATCGAAGGCGACCGTTTCCTGCTCGACGGCAAGCCGCACCTGATCCGTTCCGGCGAAATGCATTACCCGCGCATTCCGCGCGAGTTCTGGCGCGAGCGCCTGCGCCAGGCGCGTGCGATGGGCCTCAACACGGTCACCACCTACGTGTTCTGGAACCTGCACGAACCCGAGCCGGGTCGGTTCGATTTCAGCGGCAATCTCGACGTCGCCGCGTTCGTCCGCACCGCGAAAGAGGAAGGCCTGGACGTGATCGTGCGCCCCGGCCCCTACATCTGCACCGAACTGGAATTCGGCGGCTTTCCCGCTTGGCTGCTGCGCACCCCCGGCCTGCGCGTGCGCAGCATGGACCCGCGCTTTCTCACCGCGGTCGAACGCTACCTGCGCCGCACCCATGAAGAACTCGGACCGCTGTTGAGCACGCGCGGCGGGCCGATCCTGATGATGCAGGTCGAGAACGAGTACGGCTCCTACGGCCGCGACCGCGATTACATGGAAACGATCAAGCGGCAAATGATCGGCGCCGGTTTCGACCTGCCCTTGTTCACCTCCGACGGCGCCGGCCCGCATTATTTCGAGGGCGGCCCGCTGCCGGGCGTGACCGCGGTGATCAATTTCGACGGCGATGTCGCCGACGCCAAGGCCTCGTTCGAGCACCTCAAGGCCTTCCGCCCGCAGGGGCCGCGCATGGTCGGCGAATACTGGGCCGGCTGGTTCGACCATTGGGGCGAGCAGCACCACACCACGCCGCCCGAGCGAGCGGCGAGCACGGTCGATTGGTTCCTCGGTCAGGGCATCTCGTTCAACCTGTACATGTTCCATGGCGGCACCAGCTTCGGCTGGATGGCGGGCGCGAACTACAGCCGCGACATGCCGTATCAACCCGACACCACCAGCTACGACTACGACGCGCCGGTCGACGAAGCCGGCCGTATCACGCCGAAGTACCGCGCCTTGCGCGAGGTCATCGGGCGTCATCTCGAAGCCGGCGAAAGTCTGCCGCCGATTCCCGAGCCTGCCACGCCGACCATCGCGATCGCGCCGTTCGTGCTGCGCGAATCGGTAAGCGTGCTCGACGCTCTGCCGGTGCTGAGCCGACCGGTGCGTGCGCAACTGCCGCGGACCATGGAAGCGCTCGACCAGAACTACGGCTTCGTGCTCTATCGCAACACCGTGCCGCAGGGCGCCAGCGGCAAGCTGGTCGTCGACGAAGTGCGCGACTACGCGGTGGCGCTGGCCGACGGCAAGCCGGTGGGCACCCTGGACCGGCGCTTCGGCGAACGCGAGCTGGCGACCGACCTGAAGCCGGGGGAGCGGCTCGACCTGCTCGTCGAGAACATGGGCCGGATCAACTTCGGCACACGCCTGGATGAAGAGCGCAAGGGCATCACCCGCTCGGTGACGGTTGGCAAGCAGGAACTGTTCGACTGGACCATGCACCCGCTGCCGCTGAGCGACCTGAGCGGCCTGCGTTATTCCAGCAAGACCGCACCGACCGGCCCGGCGTTCTGGCGCGGCGGCTTCGAACTCGACCGTGTCGGCAGCACCTTCCTCGACACCCGCGGCTGGGGCAAGGGCCATGTCTGGATCAACGGCCGTCACCTCGGCCGCTACTGGAAAATCGGCCCGCAGCAGACCCTGTTCGTGCCCGCTCCCTGGTTGCGCAAAGGCCGCAACGAAGTGGTCGTGCTCGACGTCGAAGGCGGCGGCGCGCGCAGCCTGCAGGGCCTGACCGACCCGGTCTACGAGACCGCGCCGGACGCCTTGAAACCGCGCGCGAAGTAAGCGCCCGACGCGCGGCGCCGGCAAGGGAATCCTCCGCGACGACGATCGTGGGATTCGCCCTCCCCGGCGCCGCGGCGAAGCCGCCGTTCCTAGCCTCATCGCCGGCCGAACACGCCGGCACGGCTGCGACGGCCGCAAGGCTCCTCGCTCGTGGAAGCACCGACCGCAACCTCGAGTCGGCCACTGGCGCATAGCGATGGAGTTGCACGAACGCCGTTCATCCGGACGGCGAACCCACCACGGAGACCATCATGAAGATAGTGCGATCGATCCAACGCTGGGGCAGCCTGCTGCTGTTGTCGTTCCTCTCGCTAGGCGCTGCGGCCGGCGATACGCCGGGCACCTACACCAACTACGCCTTCGACCCCGCCATCACCGGGCTCGACTCGGTCGATTTCGGCATCACCGTCGAAACCGACCCCGGCTATCGCGCCAACGTCTACTGGAGCAATCAGTTCAATTTCGTCGGAACGGCTTCCGGTGCCTATACCGGCATGCAGAGCAACGGCGGCAAGTCGCGCATGTTCCTGTTCTCGGTATGGGACGCGACCGAGGCCAAGGCCGGCAGCGCCGGCAGCTATTGCCTGAACTTCGACGGCGAAGGCGTCGGCAAGAGCTGTCGCATGGCCCATGAGTGGACGGCAGGGCATACCTACCGTTTCCGCGTCGCCCACGAGGGCGACCGCTGGTTCGGTGTGACCGTGACCGACCTCACCGGCGGCGGCTCGTTCAAGCTCGGCAGCATCCGCAGCGCGTCCACCCAGCTCTCTCCGAAGGGCATGGTCAACTGGACCGAATACTTCGAATGGAACTGGCCGCAGTCGAACTGCTACAACCAGCCGTACTCGGACGCGGAGTTCCTGCTTCCCATCGGCAATGGCGGCACCACGGTCGCCAGCGTTTCCAGCACCAGGATCAGCGCGCCCTGCGCAAGCCGCGTCGACAAGACCGCGGTCGGCAGCGTCCAGGTCAACGCCATCGGCAACTCGCTGCGCGGCACGGTGGTCAGCGGCAACAACCTGTGCATCGACGCCAAGGGCGGCGCGACGACGAGCAACGTGCCCGCACTGGGTTACGGCTGCCATACCGGCGAAAACCAGGCCTGGGTGCACGGCGTCGACCGCAGTCTGCGCCTGCAGGCCGATCTTTGCCTGGATGTCGAACAGCACCGCACCACCCCCGGCTCGCCGGTCATCGTCTACGCCTGCAACGGCGGCCGCAACCAGTTGTGGAACCAGGTCGGCAACCAACTGCGCAGCGATTTGTCGGGGTTGTGCCTGACCTCGTCGACCGCCGGCGCGCAACTGATCATCCAGACCTGCGGCACGCAGTCCACCCAGAACTGGACGGTGCGCAGGCCCGCACCCTGAAGTCCCTACGCGACGAAGCGTGCGCTGCCTCGCGATGTCGCCGGCCATCCCGGCGACATCGCTCAGGCGGCACTTCCGGGCAGCGTCGTCCGCCGGCGGTCAAACCCGCTTGTCGTAGATCAGCCGGCTCGAACGTTGCAAGCCGGCATGCAAGGTGGGCGTGTGCTTGGCACCGGCGTAGAAATCCAGATCCACGGACATAGGCAGGAGTTCGGCCAGCTGTGCGTTCCAGCGTTTGGACCGGGAATTGAACGTCGCGAAGCCACCGCTAAAGTCCGCTCCAGGGGCGGCTTCGAGATCCAACTCGACGACCACGTCGATATCGCTGTCGGGTCGATGTTCGCCCCGAACGCGGCTGCCGAAGACGTGGACTCTTTCGATGATGGGTTCGCTTCGGGCCCATTCGATCAGGCGCTCTTCGATAGCGGATAGATCCATGGTTTTTATTCGTTCAACGGGTCATAGGACAAGCTAAGCACGGAGTCTAGTACCCGCTTCGCGATTTCCGACTCATCCGCGACCAAGCCAGTGCAATTGGAAGAACGAGTTGCCTGGGCCTTTCAAGCCTGAACCTCCGTTTCCGCCAAATCCAACAGTGCCAGCGCCATCGCCGCGATCTCTTCGCGCATGGTCAGCCGTTCGAGCCAGCGCGGCGGGATCGCGTCGATGCCGTAGAACGCGCCGGCGAGTTGGCCGCAGATCGCCGCGGTGGTGTCGGCGTCGTCGCCCAGGTTGGCCGCGTGCAGCACCGCGGTTTCGTAGTCGTCGCTGTGCAGGAAACACCACAGCGCGGCCTCCAGCGATTCGACGCTGTAGCCGGAGCCGACGATCGCGTCCTCGCGCTTGCCGGCGTATTCGCGGGCGTGGATGGCCGCCACCTTGGGGCTCGCCGGCGGCGGCATCGCCGGGGTCAGCACCGCTTCCTTGCCGGCGCCCATCAGCGCGGCGCGCAACTGCATCGCGAACAAACGCGAGCAGTCCAGGGCCTCGGCGGCGCCATGGGTGGTGCGGGTGGATTCGGCCGCATAGTGCTGGGCCGCCTCGGCATGCCGGCGCCACAGCATCGGCACCGGCGCCAGCCGCATCAGTGCGCCGTTGCCGGCCGCGCGCGGGCCGGTGTCGCCGGCGAAGGGATCGCCGCTGCCGAGATAGCGGGTCAGCGCCGCACTCACGGTCGTGCCGATGTCGAAGCACTCGCCGTTGCTGCTCATGTAGCCGACTTCGCGCCAGTTGCAGTAGCGGTTCATCTGGTCGCGCGCGTCGAAACCGCGTCGGTAGATCAGGCTCGCGGCCAGGCACAGGGCCATCGAAGTGTCGTCGGTCCACTGCCCCGCGCGCAGGTCGAACGGCCCGCCGCCGACCATGTCGGTCAGCGGCGCGAAGCTGCCGCGCGCGCTGAACTCGACGGTGGTGCCGACCGCATCGCCGCAGGCCAGGCCCAGCAGACAGCCCAGGTAGCGTTCGCGCAGACCGAGCGTCGGCACCGTCGTGCTCATGCGGCCTCCGGATCGATGTCTTCGTAGTTGGCCGGCTCGAAACGCGGCGTGCAGATCGCCAGGAACAGCAGATCGCCATCGCCGAGGTTGGCGATGCGTTGCGCCACGCCCGGCGGAATCACCACGACGTCGCCGGGGCCGACGATGCTCGGCGGCAAGTCGCCGACCTCGACCCGGCCGCGGCCTTCGAGCACGACGTAGCGCTCGCTGGTGCCGCGCAGGCGGTGCAGGCGGGTGGTAACGCCGGGCTCGACGCGGGCGCGCGCGATCGAAGCCTGCGGGTCGTCGCTGGAATTCCACCACTCGATGATGTGGCAGCGTTCTTCGAAGTAGTACTCGGCGGTGTCGGCGTTGGAAACGATGCGGGCCTGGGTCATTGCGCGGGCTTCGGCGGCGTGATGCCGCCAGCTTAGCCTGCGCCGGCGCCGGGCTTAAACGCCGACGCCGTGCGGCTCGACCACGCCGGTGGCGATGCCGGCCACGACCAGGCCGATCAATACGATCGAGAAGACGATGCGGCGCGTCAGGGCGTTGACGGTGCGCTTGCTGGTGCCTTTGTCGACCAGCATGTAGTACAGGCCGGCGCCGAGGTTGTAGAGGATCACCGCGAGAAAGGCGGCGACGAACAGGATCTTCATGATTCGGCCTTGCCCGCGAGCGGGCGGGTGCTGTTTCGGTGAGAGTCCGCTTGAGCGGCCGGCTCAGCGGTAGAGGTCGCGCGGCGAGCGCGCAACCAGCGCCAGCGAACGACGATGGCCAGGGTCATGACCAGCAGGAACAGGCCGTAGGCGACCGAACTGGCCAGCACCTGTTTCCAGATGGCGCCGGCGTTGGGGTCGGCGTTGTGCATGCTCCAGTGCATGCCCCAGCCGGCCAGCACGGTCGCGAGGATCAGGCTGGCGCTGTCGAAGACGGTGCGGGCGCCGCCGCGCGGCTGGCGCGGATAGGCCCAGAACAGCCAGGCCAGGATCGAAAACCACGGCACGAACAGGATCAGGGCCAGGTTGAGTTCGACTTGCGGATTCATGGCAGGGGGACTTCCGGAGGGGGCTCTTGCTACGGGAACCATTCTGCCCGGACCGGATCAGAAGACGTAGAATCAGATTTCGGATAAAAAACCATGTCAGTTGCGTCCCGGCTGAAACCGTCGCATGGCTCCAGACGGGACGAGGGGGCAGCTTGCGGAAGTGTTGCGGTGCGCATGGGTTTGACGGGACTCAGCGGTACCAAGGGTCCCTTGATGTTGTGGATTGGCCGGCGATGGCCCTCATCCGGCCCTCGGCCACCTTCTCCCGCGAAGCGGGAGAAGGGATAAAGCGCGCCCTCCCGCGGAGCGGGAGAAGGGAAAGGCATGCCCTCCCCGCAAAGCGGGAAAGGGAAACAGCAGCTTCGACCAGCCTCCACTTTCTTCGGACCCCACATGAAGCGTTATCAGGCCCTCGCCGACGACATCGCCCGTTCGATCCGCCAGGGGCTGCTGTCGCCCGGGCAGCGGCTGCCGTCGGTGCGCCAGGCCAGCGCGGCGCGGCAGCTCAGTCCGTCCACCGTGTTCCAGGCCTATTACCTGCTGGAGGCGCAGGGGCTGGTGCAGTCGCGGGCGCGCTCGGGCTATTACGTCAGCGAGCAGGCCCGAACGCTGCCACCGGAACCCGATGCGGCCTCGCAGCCGGACGGCGAGTCGCGGCCCGTCGACGTCAGCGAGTTGGTGTTCGAAGTGCTGGAGTCGGCGATGGCCCACGACATCGTGCCGCTGGGCTCGGCCTTCATGAGCCCGGCGCTGTTCCCGCTCGCCAGGCTGGGGCGGGCGATGGCGCACGAGGCCGTGCACCTGGACCCGCGCAGCACGGTCGACGACCTGACCCCGGGCAACGCCGA
Organism: Lysobacter sp. 22409; assembly: GCF_052045105.1. Lineage (NCBI taxonomy): Bacteria > Pseudomonadati > Pseudomonadota > Gammaproteobacteria > Lysobacterales > Lysobacteraceae > Lysobacter > Lysobacter sp. 22409. The sequence continues at coordinate 67,892 of NZ_JBQEOE010000025.1, forward strand.
ACTGCGCCGCCATATCGCCTTGCGCTATCGCATCGGCGGGGTCGAGCTCGGTGCCAACGATCTGGTCGTGTGCAACGGCGCGATCGAGGCCTTGAACCTGTGCATCGCCGCGGTGACCCGGCCCGGCGATGCGGTGCTGGTCGAGTCGCCGTGCTTCTACGCCGCCCTGCAGGTGCTCGAACGCCACGGCCTGCATGCGATCGAAGTGCCGACCCATCCGCGCGACGGAATCGAGCTCGGCGCGCTGGCCACCGCGATCGCACGCCACGCGCCGAAGGCCTGCTGGCTGATGACGAATTTCCAGAACCCGCTCGGCAGCACGATGCCGGACGAGAAGAAACGCGAACTGGTCGAACTGCTGGCGCGCCACGAACTGCCCTTGATCGAGGACGACGTCTACGGCGAGCTGCACTTCGGCACGCACCGGCCGGCGCCGGCCAAGGCCTACGACCGGCGCGGACTGGTGCTGCATTGCTCGTCGTTCTCGAAAACGCTGGCGCCGGGTTACCGCATCGGTTGGGCCGCGGCCGGCCGTTACACGCAGCAGGTGGCGCGGCTCAAGCTCACCAACACCCTGGCGACCTGCGTGCCGGCGCAGTTGGCGATCGCGCGCTATCTGCAGCGCGGCAGCTACGAGCGCCACCTGCGGCGGCTGCGCACGACCCTCGCCGCGCAGCAGAGCGCCTACCTGGCCGCGGTCGCCGAGCATTTCCCGCCGGGCACGCGCGTGACCCGTCCCGACGGCGGCTATTTCCTCTGGATCGAACTGCCCGAGGACCGCGATGCCTTACGCGTGCATCGCGAGGCGGCGCGCCGCGGCATCAGCATCGCGCCGGGGCCGATCTTCTCGGCGCATCGCGGCCACGCCCACTGCCTGCGGCTCAACTACGGCCATCCGCTCGATGCCCGCGTCGCGGCAGCGTTACGAGTCTTGGGCCAGCTTTCGTCGGCGCGATCGGCGCCAGCCTGAGGCGTTGCGCTTCGTCGGCATCGGCCAGCATCTCGGCCTGGCGCTTGCGGCTGAGCCCGCCGAGCGCCTTGCGGTACGACCAATCGACCAGTTCGCGCAGGTAGTCGTCGGGCAGACGGCGCACGTCGACAATAGTGACCCAGTGATAACGGCCCATGAAACGCGCCGGCTTGGCACCGGGCATGTCGGTCAGTTCGACGAAGCGGTCCGGCGTGACCTTGAGGCTGAAACGCCAGCGCTCGGGCTCGCTGGTCTTGAAGTAGGCGAAGAACTTCTTGCCGACGCTGTAGACCAGGATGTTCGACGGCGCCGGATGCAAGACCTCGTCCGCGCCCGGGTAGGCACGGCACCACTGCTTGAGTCGCTCGGTATCCATCGCGTCGGCTTCGCTGCGGTCGGGCCGTGCATCCTCGCACAGCCGCGCCGCAGCGTTCGCAGCCGCCGGTTCAAAGATGGCTGGTCACCGCCGGCACTTCGAACCAGTTGTTGTGGCGGCCGTCGAAATAGGTCACCGGCACCTCGGCGAGCTCGGCGTGTTCGATGTTGTCGATGCAGGCCAGGTTGACCGAGTAATAGTCGCCGCCGATCTCCTCGACGTAGCCCTTGCCGAACACGTGCACGCCGCAGTGCTTGCAGAATTGATGATGGGCGACGAAACCGCCGAACTGATAATTGTTGAGGGCATCCTCGCCCGACAGCAGGCGGAACGCGCTCGGCCGGATCACCGCGCCCCACTTGCGCAACTTGGCGCAGATCGAACAATTGCAGCGTCCGCTGCCTTCGGCCAGGTCGACCTCGGCTTCGCAGCGCACGGCGCCGCAGTGGCAGCTCAACTGATAGGTCTGGACGGTCATAAGGGCATTCCTGGTCGAAGGGCGGGCGTACCGCGGGACAGGCTTAGGATACGACTAATAGCGGACAGAATATGTCCTAAATAGTCGCTAGACTGGGCCCATGCTCAAGACCTCGACCCGATTGCTGCGCCTGCTGTCGTTGTTGCAACAGCGGCGCCACTGGACCGGCGCGGAACTGTGCGAACGCCTGGAAGTGGAGGCGCGCACGGTCCGCCGCGACGTCGAACGCCTGCGCGAGTTGGGCTACCCCATCCAGGCCTCGGTCGGGGTCGGGGGCGGCTACCAATTGTCCGCCGGCACCTCGCTGCCGCCGCTGTTGCTCGACGACGACGAGGCGGTCGCCGTCGCCGTGGCCCTACGCAGCGCCACCGGCAGCGTGTCGCGGATGGAGGACACCGCACTCGGCCTGCTCAGCAAACTCGACCAGCTGATGCCGGCGCGCCTGCGGCGCCGGGTCAGCGCGCTGTATTCGGTGACCGTGTCGCTCAGCCACAACAACGCCACGCCCGACGTCGATACCCTGACCCACCTGGCCACCGCCTGCCGCGATCATCTGGTGCTCAAGCTCGGCTATCGCGACCGCACCGGCAAGCCGAGCACCCGCAACGTCGAGCCGCTGCGTATGGCGCATACCGGCCAGCGTTGGTACCTGGTCGCCTGGGATCGCCAGCGCGAGGACTGGCGCACCTTCCGCATCGACCGCATCGCCCAGGTGCAGACGCCGGGGCCGAGCTTCGTGCCGCGCACCCTGCCCGAGGACGTCGCCACCTATGTCGAGCGCTCCATCCGGCAACCCTCGCAGTCGCATCGCCTGCGCGCACGCCTGCAAGGCTCGGCCGAAGCGCTCGCTACCCGCATCCCGAGCTGGTGTGGGGTGCTCGAGGCCGTCGACGATGATTACTGCCTGCTGCACGTCGGCGCCGACTCGGTCGACCAGGCGGTCGCACTGCTGGCCATGACCGGCGTGGAGTTCGAGATTCTCGATGCGCCGGAATGGCTGCCGCAGTTGCGCGAAGTCGTCGCCCGCCTGCAGCGGGCCATGCAATGAAGCCGTGGCGCCGAGGCTGAGCGCCCGGCATCCACGCTGAGGCAATGGCGAGTCGAACGGCGGCGGCATGAGCGAGACAAGGCGATGCCCGCCGTATCGGCGGGCACCGTGGCCATGAACCATGCGAAGCCGACGCCGAGGCCTGCCCGGTGACGGACCCGCGCCGCGCGCACGCGACGCGGGTCCATGACCTGTTTACCGCGCTGTCGCCTTACTGCGCGACGGCGTTGGAGCAGGCAGTGTCGTTCTCGCCGTGCAACACGTCGTAGCTCTTCTGACCTGCCGGCAACGGGTTGGCCTGTGCCGGCAGCAGGCTGCGGTAAGCCGGGTCGTACAGCGCCGACAGGAAGCAGGCCTGCGACTGCGCATGGAACTTCACGCGGCCGGTGCCGTAGCTGCTGTCGAAACCGGCGACGCCAAGGTCGTTGCCGCCGGTCCCCGCCACATACGCCAGCGAGTCGTACACCGATCCGGTCAGGGTCACGTTGCGCTGACGCAGCGCCACGGCGTGGTCGGCACGTTGCTGCGCAGTCGGGTTGGCGGGCAACACCGGCACGGTCGCGTTGGTCAGCTGACGCTGATGCTGCAGACCGAGCAAAGCCAGAGCGGCCACGTGCGGTGTCGCCGAGGAGGTGCCGTTGAAGCCGTTGGCACCGTAAGACATCGTGTCGACGTTGGCGAAGTTGGCCATGTCGGGCTTGGCGTTGCCCGCCGCCTGTCCGTTCGGGCGCGCGCCGCCGGCCGCCAGCACCGGGCCGCGCGAGCTGTAGCCCTCCAGGTTCGAGGTCGCCGCGTCCAGCGCCGCCACCGTGATCACGCTGGCCGAGTCGGCCGGGTGGATCAGCGAACGTTCGGCCTGCGCGTACTGCGGTGTGTAGTAGCCGCCGATCATCAGACGCAGGAAGTTGTTCGCACCGGCGGTCTTGCGCACGACGCGCAGACCGAACTTGCCGCCGCCGGCGAAGCGGTTGGCGTTGAATACGCCGTTGCATTCGGCGGTGCGGGTGGCGGCCGGCGGAACGAAGGACACGCCTTCCAGCGGCGCCTGGCCGGCGCGGCCGTCCTGGGCCTCGTCCGACTGCGTCGCTACGACCCAGCCGGCCGGGGTGATGATGCGGCCGTTGCGGCGAACCGCATCGGCCCAGCGCACCAGCTCCAGCCGGTAGTCGGTGTCGGCAGTGTTGTTGGCATTGGCCCAATCGTTCCAGCCCAGGGTCGCGCTGATGTCGTAGTCGTTCTGATCCGCCAGGCTGAAGGCGCCGACCGGGATGCAGCCGTTGAAGTTCGCGCTCAGGATCAGCCGGTTGACGGTGTCGATGCCCGCTGCGGACACATCGAAATCCTGCTGCACGGCGTTGCCCAGGCCGGCGGTGCTGTTGCCGTCCCAATGCTTCTGCGCTTCGTTGCCGGCGGCATTGAGGATCAGCACACCGTTGCGCGCGGCCGCCTCGATGGCGTCGTACAGACCCTTGAGGTCGCTACCGGTGCCGGTGCCGTCGCCGGGTGCGTACAGGTTGAAACCCAGCGACGCGGTGATGACCTGCGAGCGCGGCTCGCCCAGGATGACGTTCTGGTCGCTGAGATTGGCCGCATCCTGGATCGCGCTGACCCAGTCGGCAGCGCCGTAGTTGTCGTAGAGGCGCAGTTTGGCCGCCGGCGCGATGTCGTGAACGATTTCGGCCACCGCGTTGCCGTGGTTTGCGCGTACGCGATAACCGAATTCGCCCTCGCTCGACGGCGTCATGGTGATCTTGTCGGGCTCGGCGACAGTGTTGCTCGGCCATTCGCCCTCGGCTTGCAGCGCCGCAATCTGGCCTTCGGCGTTACCGAAATGGTCGACGATCGCGATGTTCAGGCCCTCGCCGCGCAGATCCCTGCGCAAGTTCTCTGCGATCTGCTGATAATTGCCGAGCGTGCGCAGATGATCGAGGTTGCTGGCCGCAGCGCCATCGGTGAAGGCAGCGGCCTGCGACAGATTCATCAACGAGACCCGGGCCACCGATTGCAGGCTGGCCACCCATTCCAGGCGGGCCAGCGGCACCTCCGCTTCCAAGGTCGGCGAGCCCTTGACCTGGATCGCCTGCAGACCGGCGGCCTGCAGCGTCTCGCGCAAGGTCGACGTTGCGCGGTCGAGCAGGCTGGGGTTCTGCACTTCCTCGAAGCTCAGCGCCAAGCCTAGGTTGACCTTGACCTTCTCGCCGTCGCGGAAGCGCAGCGGGATGCCTGCGCGATCGAGCGCGGCGATCTGCGCGGCGGCGCTGACCGTCTGCTTCGCAGCGCCCTGAGCGCTGACTAGGCCCCCGGACGCCGCAGCACCCGTCGTTGCCGCGGTCGACGACGCCGCGTTGGCCGCCTGAGTCTGCGCGAGCCACTGCACCGCATCCAGCAATTGGCCGCTGCCGAGCTTGGCCTGCGCATCGTTGCGCGGCGTGGGCGCGAGGTAGGCGACGTTGCGCATGCTGGCGCCGGTAAAGGAGCCCGCGGCGCGGGAGCTTGCGGCGAACGCATCGCCGGGCGCACCGAGCGACCGTTGCTGCGCATCCTGGCGCGACCACATCAACACGGTCGCGCAAGCCGCGGCGAGACCGAGCACGGCGAATGTCTTGTTCGAATGGATCTTCTTCATTCTTTGCCTTTCCTATTCGTGTGATTGCAAGCACGGAACACCGTCGCCGATGGGCGCACGCCCACGGCAGGCCAAGGCGAAGACCTTGTTCCGGCGAATGGAAACCTCGATGAGAGCCGTTCGTGCGCAAGGCGCTTCGAACCGGCTCACTAGATCAAACGTGACGCGCGTTTAATTCCCCTACCGCGGCGTCGAATTTTTCATAGAACGAATCGCAATGACGTCTCGCGTGGGGTGATCCAGCGAACTTGCGTTAGGTTCGAGCAGACGCTTCGAACAGACCGTTCGAGCAGGCGATCGGATTCGATCGGACATCCGTGACAGCGTTGCCCGGCATTCCGTTTCCGTTGAAACCGAAAATGCGCGCCGTCGAGCGGATACTCCAACGGTTTGCGTCACCGCAACGGCGATACCGGCGCGCAATGCAATGAGGCCGCGTCCCTCCCGGACGCGGCCTCCTCTGCCCTCCCTGCAGCATCCGCACGCCCCGTGGGGTTAAACGAGGTCGTGCAGGATATTGTCCGCCGCCTGCAAGGCCAGGGCGGCGATGGTCAAGGTCGGATTGGCGGTGGCGGTGCTCGGGAACACGCCGCTGCCGACCATGTACAGATTGGAATGATCCCAGGACTGTTGCCGCGCATTGAGCACCGAATCGCGCGGGTTGCTGCCCATGCGGTAGGTGCCGATGATGTGACCCGCGCCGTAGAAGGCGAAACGGTCGCCCTTGTATTCGAACAGGCTCGCCGTCGCCGTATCGCCGCTGGTTTGCACCGGCCCCGGCAGCTGCGTGTATTCCTTGGCGCCGAGTGCGTTGAAGATCTGCGTCGACACTTGCTTGGCCGAGACGAAGGCGTTGCGCACATAGTCTTCGCGGATGCGGTAGGTCACCGCCGGGCGCGGCAGGCCGAGGTGATCACGCAGCGACGACAACTGCACCCGGTTGTCGGGATCGGGCAGCTGCTCGATCAGATAGCCCAGGCGCAACTGGCGCACATAGATCGCGTTGAGCGTGTTCACCAGACGGGTGCCGAACAACTTGCTGAAGGCCGACAAACTCGGGTCGAAACGCAGGGGTTGGTTCTGCTGGTTGAGCGAGTCGCCGTTCAATTGCGTGTTGTTTTGGCCGAAGATGAAATCGGACAGGGTGGTATTGGGGTCGTTGGTGGCCCAGTTCCAACCCTCGTTACCGATCTCGATGCGATAGGCCGCACGCTGGCTGCGGAAGGCGCCGTCGCGCGCCGCCTCGATGCCCGACGTCGACAAGGGCCCGCGGAAGGCATAGATCGGATCCTTGGCCAGGCCCCAGGCCAGGTACATGACATGGTCCATGAGGTTGCGGCCGACCTGGCCGGAGCTGTTGGCGACGCCATTCTTCCAGCCCGGATTGTTTTTCGACATCAGCAACAGCTTCGGCGTCTCGATCGCGTGCGCGGCCAGCACATAGAGCTTCGCCGACACCGTGCCCGTGCCGGTGGGCGGCCCGGTCTGGCTGTCGTAGGTGATGTAGTCGATGCCGCTGACCCGGTCGCCGCTGAGGCGGATGTTGCTCGCCACGGTCTTGTATTGGATCTGCACGTTGCCGGTCTGCAGGGCCTGGGCCAGGGTCACCGATCCGTCGTACTTGGCCTGGATCGGGCAGATCGGGATGCAGTTGGTGTTGCCGGCGCACTGGCGGCGGTTGCCGGGCCGCGAATTGCGGCCCTGCGGCGTCGGCGTGACGAACAGCGGGATGTTGTCGATCTTGAGCGTGGTGACTTTCTGCGCATACAGCACGTCGTTCATCGACTCCACGATGCCCGGCATCGGGAAGCCGTAGTTGTCGCCGTACACGCCGCTGGGTTCTACGTCGAAGGTCTTGTACAGATCGACCATCGCCTGCTTGTCGGCGGACACGCCGATCACCTCGGTGGCCTTGCGGTAGTACGGCACCAGGTTCTGGTAGAACTGCACCCCGCCGGGCCAGTCGACGCCTTGGCCGTACTTGGTCTTGAGCTGGAAATCGTTGGGCAGATTGTTGAGCGAAGTACCGAGCCAATGCCAGGTGGTGCCGCCGGCGACGCGCTCGTAGGAACTGCCGAAGGCGAAGGTCAGTTCCGGGCTGTCGGGCGCTATGCCCTGCTTCGGGGCGTTGTAGACGAAATAACTGATGTTCGGGTTCTGCCAGGCATTGATCTGCAACACCGTGTAGCGCGGCGTGTTGAGGCTGGACGGGTTGGGCTGGCCGAGCGGATTGTCGGCGGTGGCCGGGACGGCGCCCTGAATGGTCGGCGGGTACGGCGACTCGGGAGTCTTCGCGTTGGACGTAAAGAAGGTCTGCAGGTATTCCTCGCGGCTCTTGGGTACCGGCGGCCCGCCTTCGAGGATCAGCACCTTCTTGCCGGTCTTGCCGATCTGGTAGGCGATGATCGAACCGGCGATGCCGGAGCCGACGATCACCACGTCGAAGCCGCCGGTAGGCGTGACGATGCTCATACCGGGTTCTCCAGGTAGGCGCTCAGCGGCGGCGGCGGGTTGGCCCAGTAACCGTAGTTGTAGGTGGTGCTGCCCATCGGATGCGATTGCATCACCCGCCAGACCAGGCCCTGGGTGTAGCTCTCGGCCGAGATCACTTCGCTGAAGGTTTGGCCGTGAGTGGACGCGGGGGTGTCGACGACCGTCGGCCAGGCGCCGGCATACCACAGGAACAACAGTTTCCGGCACGGGAGTTCGTACTCGGGCTTGTCCGCGAACAGCACCGCTACCACGCGCTCCTCGCGATCGGGCGTATTGCCCAACACCCGCTTGTCGATGAGTCTGTACCAGAGCAGGATGTCGTCGACCGTCGCCTGAGTCACACGCTCGGCGAAGGTCTTCAGATACAGGGACTTGATGTCGTGGGTATCGTCATCAGGCGCCAGCGCTCCGCGCTTGAACCCGGTCAGGCCGATGCTGAGGCTGATGAAAGTGTCCATGGGGGTCATCGAAAGGCTCCTTATTGCGCGCGCTGCAGCAGGTAGGTGAAATCCGAGGTCATGCCGTTGGTCATGGTGGCGTTGTTGTGGCAGCCCATGCAGCTCGACGAGCCTTGCTGCGTCTTGCCCTGGATGTAGGTCTCCAGGGTCGCGTTGGCGAGGAAGACCGGCGCGGGCGTGCCGCTGGGGTCGATCGGGTTGTTCGCCTTGGTCGGCCACTGCGTGCTGATCAGCTCGTAGTTGGCCCAGACCGAACTCGCATTGGCGCTGCGCAGCAAGGCCTGGTATTGGGCGTTGAGCTTTTGCGTCGCATCGGTCAGCGGAATCTCGCGCACCACCTGGGTCGGCTGGGTGTAGCTCGCGTTCGGGTTCCACGGCCGCGGCGGCGGCTCATTGGCCAGGCAGGCAGTGCAGTTCTTTTTGAAGAAGTTATAGCTCGGCTTCGACTGCGGTTCGCCCAGGCTCGGCGCGTTGTCGACGTGCTCGAAGGTCGACCACACCCACTGCGGTGCGCGCTTGGTCTTGTGCACGATGTGCAGGCCGACCAGTCCCATCGTCTGCAACTTGCACGACGCCGACACGCCTTCGTGCTCGCCCGGGTTGGTGTAGACCAGGGCCTTGATGGTGTGGAAGCGGCTCGGGTCGTCGTTGCCGCTCATCACCTTCCACGAGGACTTGATCATGATCGCGCCGACGTTGCTCGGCGTCTGTTTCTGGGCGAAGTCGGCCGGCTTGTTGAAGGCGGCCTGGCCGGCCTTGCTGTACAGCTGGTCGCTGACGATGCGGTCGAACATGTCCTGGTTCATCATGATCGCGAAGCGCACGTACTGGCCGTTCTGGTCGATCAGCGGGCCGGTCTCGAACGGCTCGGCGCTTTCGTCGAGTACGTTCGGGGTCTTGCCGACCTGGGTCAGGTTGAGAGTGCCGTCGCCCATGCCCTTGCACACTTCGGGCGGCGGCGAGTCGGTGCCCCACGCCGGCGGCGTGGCGCCGCCGGGCAGGAAGACCTCGCGACTTTCCTTCCAGTTTTCCCACACCGTCGGAAGGTTGGCGCCGATGGTGGTGCCGGTATTCGGATTGCCGTTGGTGCCGGCGGGCCAATTCACCGCAACGAAGGTCTGCCACGACAGCAGATCGAAATCGTCCTGCAGGTCCTGCAGGCTTGGATTGCCCTGAGTCACGTCGACGTCGAGCGGAATCTGCCAGCTCAGCGGCGGCAAGGTGGCCTGCGAGCGGATATCGGCGCGCGTCAGTTTGTCGTGCGGCTCGGGCTTCACGCCGCTGTCGGCGCAACCGCCCAAGGCGATCAATGCTGCGGACGCCGACAGCATCAGACTGCGGCGATATCGGTATGTCATGGCGGGACCCCTGCTCCTTGGTCTAACGAAGCGAAGGCTTTCGCTTCGTCGCGGTGCAGGCAGCGTCCCTGTGCTGGTGTATTGCGATTCCACGCCGACGAATCCGGCTTGGCTGGCGATCGCAATCGCTGGCTCCACTCGCATCGAGCGCAGAAGCTACCGATGCGTCGCGGGCAAAAATGCGACGCGCGCGGCAAAAGAAAAATATCCGGAGTTTATTTTCGTTCGCGCCGCCTACGCTGTCCTGCAACGCACTTCGTTTGCGTTACTGCTTACAGCGCACGCGTTGCGCCTGCGCATCGTTAGCGAGCGCAAGCGTGGGTGAGCGAAGGTGAGTGCGCGATGGATGCGCGCGTGGCAGCGCGAACCGGTCGGCCTATCCAAGCACGCGAATCTGCGGCGCCTCGATGCAGGCGCCTCGACTCGGCCGGTCAGCTCTGCGGCGCGCGGCGCGCCTGCACCACTTCCGCGCGCGGCGGCGCGCCGAACAAACGCTTGTACTCGCGACTGAACTGCGAGGGGCTCTCGTAGCCCACGCGATGCGCGGCGACCACCGCCTCGACGCCGTTGACCATCATCAGCCGGCGCGCCTCGTGCAGGCGCAACTGCTTCTGGAACTGCAACGGCGACATCGTGGTCACCGCCTTGAACTGATGGTGCAGCGACGAAGTGCTCATGTGCACCTGCTCGGCCAGGGCTTCGATGCTCAACGGTTGCAGATAGCACTGGCGCAGCACCGCCACCGCCTTGGCGATACGGTTGGAACGGCTGTCGCTGACGGTCAGCGCGCGCAGACGATGGCCGAGGTCGCCCATCAGCACGCGGTAGAAGATTTCGCGCAGGGCCAGCGGCGCCAGCACCGGCAGGTCCTGCGGCGTATCGAGCAGCCGCATCAGGCGCAGCACCGCATCCATCAGGGTCTTGTTGACGCGGGCCGCGTACAGGCCGAGATCGGCCGAATGGTGGCTGCTGCCGTAGCCGCGCTCGGCCAGCGACTGCCCGGCGTCGACCAGCAAGCGGGCGATGTCGGCCGGGTCGATGTCGATGCGCAGGCACAGATAGGGCTTGTCGGGCGTGGCCTCGACGACCTGGCCGATCATCGGCAGGGTCACCGACACCACCAGGTAATTGAGCGGGTCGTAGTGATAAGTGCGGTCGGACAGAGTCACGACCTTGCGGCCCTGGGCGACGATGCACAGGCGCGGTTCGTACACCGAGGGCGAGCACTCGGTCGGCGCGCTCATGCGGATCAGCTGCAGGGCGCCGACCCCGGTCGGGTGCACTCCGTCGCCGTGCGTCAATCGGGCAATCCGGTCGACCAACTCGGCCAGCGCCGCGCAGCTTCCGCGTTGGGCGATCGATTCTGCGGAAGTATTGGCGTTCATGGCTTCCCGTCGACTATCGGGTTGCGACGATTATCGGCACGAATCTGGCCTAAGACTGTGCCGCTTCGGCCGAATTGCAGGAATAGGCAATGATGCAACAGTAATGTACTAACGCGCCGGCGACCCAGGGACTAAGTTATGCCCAATCTCCCGTCGGATGCCACGGCAAGGGTCCGGCGGGCGACGAGCCTGCGCGCGACGACGCCGTCCTGAATGGGGCGACGCCCGGCGACCGCGGGCATCGGCTCCGGAGCGGGCCGTGCGGACCGGCGCGGCAGGCGCGAGCCCGATTCGTCCCACCGGGCCGGAACCCGACCGCCAACGCCGCGGACGCCGACACGCCGTCGAACGCCCGCCGCCGCTTGCGGCAAACGCACAGTCATTGCCACGTCATGCGACCGACTACCCGGCCGCGCAGCGCGGACCACCGCTCCACTCATCCAGCCGTCGGAAACCCCTCGCGATGTGGATAGTCCAATACGCCCTGAGCCGCCGCTACACCATCGGCGTCCTGGCGATCCTGATCCTGCTGTTCGGCGTGTTGTCGGCGCGCAAGATGCCGACCGACATCCTGCCCGAGGTCGGCATCCCCTCGGTCAACCTGGTCTGGACCTACACCGGCCTGCCCGCGGCCGACGTCGCCGCGAAGATGACCTCGTTCTCGGAGGCGGCGATTCTCAACACCGTCGACGATCTCAAGGAAGTGCGTTCGGAAACGCTCAACGGCGCCAGCATCGTGCGCATCGATTTCCAGCCCACCGTCAGCCTCGACCGCGCCCTGGTGCAGATCACCGCGGTCTCGCAGACGATCCTGCGGCGCATGCCGCCGGGCACCTCGCCGCCGCTGGTGGTGCGCAACAACGTGTCGAGCACGCCGGTGCTGCAACTGGTGCTGTCCTCGGACTCGTTGACCGAGGCCCAGCTCTACGACTACGCCCGCCTGCAACTGCGTTCGCAGATCCAGACCATCCCCGGCATCCGCATGACCCTGCCCTACGGCGGCGCGCCGCGGCAGATCATGGTCGACCTGGACCCGGCCAAGCTGCAGACCTACGGCCTGACCCCGGCCGACGTCACCGGCGCGCTCGAACGCGGCAGCCCGACCCTGCCCTCGGGTTCGATCCGCGAAGGCCGCCGCGAGATGCAGATCTCGATCGACACCAGCCCGGCCACCGCGGCCGAGTTCCTGGAAATTCCGGTGACTGCGCGCAACGGCGTGGTGATCTACGTGCGCGACGTAGCCTCGGTGCGCGACGGCGGCGCGCTGCAGACCAACATCGCGCGCATGGACGGCTCCAGCGCGGTGTCGGTGGCGCTGATCAAGCTCGGCGGCGCATCCGCGGTGGAGATCGTGCGCGCGATCCGCGAACGCCTGCCGGAAATCGAAGCCTCGGCGCCGCCGGGCACGCGCATCCAGCCGATCTTCGACCAGTCGGTGTTCGTCGACAACGCGATCGGCTCGATCGAACACGAAGCGGTGCTGGTCGGCCTGCTGGTGGCCCTGGTGGTGCTGGTGTTCATCGGCTCCTGGCGCTCGAGCATGATCGTGCTGTCGGCGATTCCGCTGGCCCTGCTCGCCTCGGTGGCGATGCTGCATCTGCTCGGCTACACCTTCAACGTCATGACCCTGGGCGGCCTGGCGCTGGCGATCGGCATCCTGGTCGACAACGCGGTGGTCGACGTCGAAAACACCAACCGCAACATCGCCCTGGGCAAGGACGTGCGCACCGCGATCCTCGACAGCGCCAAGGAAGTGGTGTTCCCGGAGATGGTCTCGACCATCGCGATCTGCATCGTGCTGACGCCGATCCTGCTGATGACCGGGTTGTCGGCGTGGGTGTTCACCCCGCTCGCATTGGCGGTGATCTTCGCCATGCTGGCCTCGTTCCTGCTCTCGCGCACCTTGATCCCGGTGCTGTGCTACCTGCTGCTGCCGGCCGACATCGCCAGCCGCGCCAACCCGCGCTGGGCGCCGGAAAAGCTGTTGCTCAAGGTCAGCCATAAAGTCGAACACGTGCTCGATCGGCTGCGCGACAGGCACCATGCGCTGCTGATCCGGCTCGGCCATCACGGCGCCGTGCTGGGACTGGTCGCGGTGCTGGTGTTCGGCGCCGGCGCGCTCGCAGCGATGTCGCTGGGCCGCGAGTATTTTCCCCAGGTCGACGCCGGCCAGTTGCGCCTGCAGGTGCGCCTGCCGACCGGCACGCGCCTGGAAGAGACCGCGGCGCGGGTCAGCGAAATCCAGCGCGAGATCCGCAGCATCATCCCGCCGGCCGAACTGCAGACGGTGTACGAACAAATCGGCGTGCCCGACGCGATCAACCTGTCGCTGGTCGACAGCACCGTGGTCGGTTCGTTCGAGGCCGAGATCATGCTGCAGCTGCGTTCGCCGCACGCCAACAGCCACGATTACCTGGTCAAGATCCGCCAGCGCATCGCCGAGCGCTTCCCCGACGTGAAGCTGTTCGAGCGTCCGCCCGACGCGACCAGCCGCACCCTCGCCGGTTCCGCCGCGGCCGCCTTCGAGGTGCGCCTGATCGGCCGCGACGTGCCCGGCAACCTCGCCGCCGCGCGCCAGATCGAGCAACGCCTGCACCAGGTGCCGGGCGCGGTCGATATCGCCCTGCGCCAGGTGCTCGACCTGCCCGAGTACCAGGTCAAGATCGATCGCACCCGCGCCGCCCAACTCGGCCTCGACGCGCAGCAGGCCAGCCGCGCCGTGCTTGCGGTGCTCGGTTCGGCCGGCACGGTCTCGCCGGTGTACTGGACCGACACCGTCAACGCCATCGCCTACACCGTGCAGGTGCAGGCGCCGATCGACCGCTTGCAGAACATCGACGCCCTGCTCAACGCGCCGCTGCGCATCGGCAGCGACGGCCAGGCGGTGTTGTTGCGCAACATCGCCACGGTCACGCCGCGCAACGTCCCCGCCAGTATCGCCCGCACCACTCTGGCGCCGACCATCAGCGTGGTCGCCAACGTGCAAGGCACCGACCTGGGCTCGGTCTACGACCGGCTGACCGCGATCACCGGCGAGCTCGGCGGCAAACTCAAGCCCGGCAACCGCATCGAGATCGTCGGCCAGGCCGGCGAGATGCAGAGCGCCTACGGCGAGCTCGCCGCCGGCTTGTTGATGTCGGCGATCCTGGTGTTCCTGGTGCTGGTGGTGAACTTCCAGTCGTGGATCCAGCCGCTGGTGGCGATGTCGGGCCTGCCGGTGGCGATCGCCGGCGCCGCGATCGGCCTGTTCGTCACCGGGACGCCGCTGAGCGTGCCGGCGCTGATGGGCGTGATGATGGTGATCGGCGTGTCCACCGCCAACAGCGTGCTGGTCACCAGCTTCGCGCGCGGCCTGATCGCCGACGGCCACGACCCGGAACTGGCCGCCTACGAATCCGCCGCGGTGCGTTTGCGCCCGGTGTTGATGACCGCCTGCGCGATGGTGCTCGGCATCATCCCGATGGCGATCGGCCTGGGCGACGGCGGCGAACAGAACGCGCCGCTCGGCCGCGCGGTCATCGGCGGCCTGCTGTTCGGCACGCCGGCCACCCTGATCCTGGTTCCTTCCATCCTGGCCGTGCTCGGCCGCCGCCGGAAACCGCAGGCGCAGACCGATCCGGTCGACGCCGCCGCCATCGCCGCAGGAGTCGCTCCATGAACATCGTCCTCAACGGCCCGCTGTTGCGCACCGCCTTGGCCGCGGCCCTGCTGGCCGCGCTGTCGGGCTGCGGCCACAGCGACGCCGAGACCGCCCCGGCCGCCGCCCTGCCCGAAGTGCTGACCGTGCAGGCCAAGGCCGCCGACCCGATCACCGAGCTGTCCCTGCCCGCGCGCGCGCAGGCCGGCGAGTCGGCGCAGTTGTACGCCCGCGCGACCGGCTTCGTCAGCGAACGCAAGGTCGAACTCGGCGACCGCGTCGCCGCCGGCCAGGTGCTGGCGACGATCTCCGCGCCGGAGATCGACCAATCGGTGCGCGAAGCGCGCGCCGTGCTCGCCCAGACCGCGGCCGACCAGGAACTGGCCAAGGTCAACTACGACCGAGCCCAGGCGCTGATCGGTTCGGGCGCGATCTCCAAGGAATACTTCAGCGACCGCAAGGGCAGCTTTGATGTCGCGGTCGCGGCGCGCAACGCCGCCCAGGCGCGCCTGACCGCGGCCCTGGAACGGCAGTCGTTCCAGGCGGTGCGCGCGCCGTTCGCCGGCGTGGTGGTGGCGCGCAACATCGAGCGCGGCGATCGCGTGGTCGGCGATTCGGCCTCGGCCAGCGCGCCGATGTTCGAGGTCAACGTGCTCGACCCGCTGCGCGTGGTCGTCGACGTGCCGCAGAACGCCGCCCTGCAGATCGAACCGGGCCTGGAAGCGGAGGTCAGCTTTCCGGAATTGCCCGGGCAGATCTTCAAGGCCCAGGTCGCGCGCAGCGCGCGCAACCTCTCGCGCGAGGCCGGGGCGATGCGCACCGAACTGCGCCTGCCCAACCCCGACAGCCGCATCCCGGCCGGCATGGTCGGCACGGTGCGCCTGCACCTGCCGCGCGCGGCCGCGGCGGTGGTGCTGCCGGTGTCGACCGTGGTCCAGCGCGCCAGCGGCGCCCAGATCGTCGCCCTCAAGAGCGACTCGACCATCGCCTATCGCGACGTCACCCTAGGCCGCAACCTCGGCAACGAGATCGAGATCCTTAGCGGCGTCCGCCCGGGCGAGACCATCGTGCTGGCGCCGAACGCACTGCTCGCCGAAGGCAACAAGGTTCACGCCAAGGCGCTGCCGCCGCCGAAGAAGTCCTGATCGCCCGCTGCCCGGCGCTTGCTTGGGCATAGGTTAGTGCGTGGGTTGCGCTGCCCGGCGCTTGCTGGGCAGACGCGGCAACACCCATCGCGAAGGCCGACTCGCCCTGGCGCTCGCCGGACAACCGGTCTAGCGGACACGCCGAAGCCCTCCCCTGCTGGGCACGGGCTGCCGAGCGCGGGGAAGGGTTTGCTTTCGAACAGACTCAGTGGGACGCGACCGCAAACACGACGCGGGTCGCGCCGATGCGGGCCTCAGGCCCGCGCGGTCCCGCTCAGGGCCGCGAAGCCGATCAAGGCTTGCTGTCGACGTGGCCGTAGCTGATCACGCGGCCGACTTCCCAATGATCGGCCTGCTGGCGCCAGATCAACAAGAAGTCGCTGATGCCGTCGCACTGTCCGGTCTTGACCTGGCAAAAACGATGCTGCCCGGTTTCCAACGCACCGTAGTTCTTGATCGCACGCACCTTGACCGTGCCCGGGATCAGCTCGCGACGGATCTTGCCGCAGGCGCCGGCACGGGTCTGGGCGATCATCGATTCGCGCGTCCAGGAGACGCCGCCGATGTCGTGATAGAACTCGACGTCGGACGAGAAATAATCCGAATAGCGCTTGAGCTGCTTCGGATCGGTGCAGCGGTTGAACGCGTCGAACACCTGCGTATCGAGCCCGGCGATGGTGTCGTGCAAGGCCTTGTCGGCGGCACTGGTGTCGGCGGCCGCAGCGGCAGGCGGGGCAGCCGGTGCGGCGGGCGCATTGGGTTCGGCGGCGGAAGCGATCCCGGCGGGTAGAGCGAGCATTGCGGTGAAGCCGAGTACCCAAGCCAACTTGATCATCGATCCACTTCCCTTGTGTCGGTCCGGGGATCATAGCCGGAGCCGGCTGCTTCGTCGCCTGTCGGGCCTCGCGCGCCCGCGGCGACGGCCCTGAAACGCAGGAAAACCAGGGCCTTGGGCCGGCCCGGCCCGGCCCGGATCGGATCGGAGCAAGCCGGATCGAATGGGGCTGGCCGGCCCAAGCAGTGCCGCGGACCGATCGCATCCGTGGCCCGCGGCCGGCGCGATGCCGACAACGACGATCGAACCGGCATCGCCCCGTCGGCTAGACCGGTCCGCACCGATTCATTCGTCCTGCGCCAGCGACGACGAGGCCGCGTCGATGGTCCCGATGCCGGCCAAGGGCAGCATGCACAACGCACGCTCGCCCGTTATCGCCGCGCTATCGCCCGCAACCTGGACGGCGGCGGTCTCGAGCGCCATGGCCTTGCGCGCTTCGGCCAGGAGCGGCAGCAGCTTGTAGAACGAGTTGGCGACAGCGCGCCGACCCATCGCCGAATAACGGTCGCCTTCGCACAACGCGAACCAGGTCGCGTCGTACAGGGCCTGCATGGCGCGGCTGGGTTCCGGGCCGCGATCGGGACGGGTCTCGAACGTCATGGCGCACTCCACTCGGCCGCGCGATGGCCGATGACGACACCTTAGCGAGCCGACGTCTCACCTCGAGATACGCGCGCCGCATTTATGGACTTCGTTCATGCGCACGTCATGTCATGACCTCATGCCGTAGGGATTCGGTTCAGCCCATCCGCATCGCAGCGTGAACCACGGCGCAAATCGCGCAGGCCATGCGATTTCGCCCCGGCCATCCGCGCCCGCGTGTCAGCCGGTGGGACGCGGCGATGGAAGGCTGATGCGGACACGAACACGGCCGCCTGGTCCGCCATATCGGACCGGCCCTGCCGCGTTCGACCTGCCTCCCCGCGACGACTTCGCGTCGGCGCCTTTCCCAAGGATTCGATCCATCCATGAGCGACATCATCGATCAAGCGCAGCAATTCGAGGAGATCAACCTCGCCCAATCGCTGCAGGCCCATCTACTGGCCGCGGAAGCCATGACCCGGCCGCTTGCGGCCGGCTACTGCTTGAACCACGCCTGCCTGGAACCGTTCGACGACGACCCGCAGCGGCTCTATTGCGGCCCGTCCTGCGCGGAGCGGCATCATCGGCAGATGCAGCGCGACGGTCATGCGCTGCGGCGCAAATAATTGGATGCGCTGTTTGGCTTCAGGCCTGCCCTGGAATGGCGGGTTACCCGAACCCTGCTGTCGGCTTGAAGCTCTGGCGAGCAGTTGCAGTTGCAGTTGCAGTTGCAGTTGCAGTTGCAGAGATTTTGATCTGCTTTGCTGCTTTGCCGGTCAAGTGGAGACCCGGAGGGCGGCGCACAGGACGTGCGCCGTTTTTCGATAGGACAAGGATGTCCTATCG
>NZ_JBQEOE010000026.1:0-24498 GCF_052045105.1 Lysobacter sp. 22409
TGACTTTCTTTTGTTGCTTTAGACAAAAGAAAGTTACCCGCCGCTTTAGTGGCGGAAGCTTTAGGCGTTTGATCTTGATCTAGCTTGAGTGATGCGCGGCGAGACCGTCGCAGCGTGGTCGCGGCTTGCGCCGCTCCTACCCTGGGCTCCAGCCCTAAGCGACGCGAGGCTGAGGCGTAGTGGTCGCCGCTTCAAGAGTAGGAGCAACGTCCTACTGGATTTCCTTCGGTCACAAGTCGCGACCGCGTTCTCGCGGCCTCCGGCGTGTCTCTCAAGCAAGTGCGGAGCTTCCGCCCGCTACGCGGCCGGGTTACTTTCTTTTGCTAAGCCCAAAAGAAAGGTAACCAAAGAAAAGGGCTCTCCTTGCAAGGGCACAGGCCACGAGTGCGATGCCCGCGCTGGGATTTTCCGATAAGACGTCCCTGTCTTATCGGAAAACGCCGCATGTCCTGTGCGGCGCCCTCCGGGTCTCCACCTGACCGGCAAAGCAGCAAAGCAGCAAAGCAGCAAAGCAGATCAAAATCTCGGCAACGGCAACGGTGCGATCACCCTCAATGCGCCGAACAACTCTCCGCATTCGCCAAAGGCACCGGCTTCACCCGTAATGCCCAGATCACCCCCGCGATCAGCAGGGCGATGCCGATCAAGGTCAAGGGTTCCGGCATCCGGCCGCGCAGGATGAAGGCGTAACTCAGGGCGGCGATGGTCTCGAATACGATCAACTGGCCGGCCAGGGCGGTCGGCAGGCGCTGGCTGGCTTCGTTCCAGCACAAGGTGCCGACCCAGGAGGCGAACAGGCCGATCGCCACCATCAGGCCGATGAAGAAGCCCGGGCGCGGGCCGAACGGCATGGGGAAGTCGCGGCCGGCCGCGCTCATGAAGGTCCACAGCGTTATGTAGCCGAGCAAGGCCAGCGGCAGCACCGCCAAGCCCTGCGCGGTCGCCCAGGTGCGCGGGCCGCGGCCGGGGTGGTCGCGCAGCCAGTCGGCATTGCGCAGCGGATACCAGGTCCAGCACGCGACCGCGCCGATGGCGAGCACGGCGCCGATAGCGTAGCGGCGTACGTCGGCGTTGGCGTCCGCGCGCAAGGCCTGCAATTCGACTTGGTTGACGCAGGCGATGCCGGCCGCGATCAGTGCCAATGAAGGCAGCAGGCGCAGCCAGGGCAGGCGCCCGTCGCGGCGGGCGTTGCGCAGGTTCGCGCAGACCGCGATCACCACCGGCAAGGTGCCGATGATCATGGTCGGCAAGGGGCCGCCGGCGCGCTGGATGGCGCTGGCCAGGAACAGGTAATAGAGCAGGTTGCCGATAGCGGACAGCTTCAGCGCTTCGATCCAGTCGGCGCGGGTCAGCTGGCGCAAGGCGGCGCGATCGAGCCAGGCCAGCGGCAAGGCGATCAAGCCAAAGGCGAGGTAGCGCCCGACCGACTGCAGCGCCGCCGGGTATTCCGGCAGCAACAGCGGGCCGACGAAGACCAGGCCCCAGATCAGGCCGGCCGCGAGCGCATAGAGGGTTCCTAGCCACATGCGACCAGCTTGGGCGAACCCGGCGGCGCGGTCTTGTACCAGATTGCTTTCGGCGCGGCCGCGCTCAGCGGCGGATTTGTTTCTGGTAACGCGCCGGGGTGATGCCGTAGCGGCGCGAGAACGCCCGGGTCAGATGGGCCTGGTCGGTCAGCCCGGTGTCCGCGGCGATGCTTGCGAGCGCAGCGCCGCCGGCGAGCAGGCGCTTGGCCTCGTACAGGCGCAGCGCCATCAGCATCTGCTGCGGGGTGACGTGGTACTGGGCGCGAAAACGGCGGAGGAAGTGGAAGGGGCTGAGGCCGGCGACCGCGGCCAGTTCTTCCAGGGTGACGCGTTCGGCCAGATGCGCGCGCAGGTAGTCGACGACCGGGCCGAAGCGCGACGCAGCCTCTTCGCGCAGGCGCCGCGGCATGCGGGCGTGATCGCGGAACTCCATCAGCAAGGCGAACAACTGGCTGTCGAAGGCGAGCGGTTCGCGTGCGTTCCACAAGGCATCCAGGCGCGCGGTGATGCGACGGGCGCGTTCGGGGTCGTGGCGCACGGCGTCCTCGAACCACCAGCCGGCCTCGCCGGTGATGTCTTCGACCACGTCGGGGTCGAGATAGACCATGCGATAACGCCAGCCGCCTTCGGTCTCGGCGCGGCCGGTGTGCAGCACGTCGGGATTCATCAGCACCAACGAATCCGGCGGCGCGAGGTGGTCGCTGCCGCGATAACGGAAACGCTCGACGCCCGATTCGATCGCGCCCAGGCCGAAGGCCTCGTGGGTGTGCGGCTCGAAGGCGTGGCGGACGATGTGCGCGCGGTACAGCTCGACGCCGGCGCGATGCGAAGGCTGCCGGAATTCGGCGGCATCGTGGGCGTGGACGAACTGGACGGGGACGCCTTGCATGGGCCGAGTATCGCACGGCCTCCGCGCACGATCCGTGGCGCTGTTCAGGCCTCGGGCGCGGTCTCGCGCAGGGTCTGCAACGCGGCCCAGGCGCGCGGCGTCAACACTTCGAACAAGCCGTCGCGCGCGGTGCGGCGGCCGAGCACCAGCAGGGCGTGATCGCGGCTGAGCAGCCAGCGCGCGTCGGCGGCCAGGGCGAGTTCGAGGAACTTCTGGTCGTCGGGATCGGCGCAGCGGGGCAGGGGGCGCGCCGGAACGCCGTCGTGTCGGTGCAGACGCAGCAGCTCGTCGTAATCGCGCAGGCAATCGGCGCGTGCAGTGTCGTCCAGGGCGAGCTTGGGATAGGTCAGCACGCGCTGCCATTCTTCGCGGCAGGCCGTATCGGTGACGGCCTCGATGCGGCCCTCGCGCAGCGCCGCGAGCAACGAGGCGGTCAGCGGGTCCTTGAAGGCGAACATGTCCAGGCAGACGTTGCTGTCGAGGACGATGCGCGGGACGCTGGTGTTCATGCCGCCCTGCGAAGCGCGATTCAAAGATCGTCCTCGCCGGGGAACGACACCCGCAGTTCGCCGACCGACAGCAGTTCGCCCTGTTGCGGATAGCGTTTGTCGTCGCTGGAGAATTCGTTGTCGCCGGACGGGTAGGCATCTTCCGCGGTGGACGCTTGCGCATTGCGGTCCAGACGCGCATGCCGGATCACCGGGTCGCCGTCCTTGGCGGCGAGACGGCCGCCGTTCCAGTCGGTGATCGCGCCGCCGTAGTCCCAGTCCAGGCCGCTGAACCGGATCGGCTTACCGTTGAGACTGACCAGCTCGGCCAAGCGCATGCCCATGCGCACGCCGTTGTCGAGACGCCAACGCGAGTCGGGCTCGCGCACCACCACGTTGGACAGGCCGCGCAGCTGTTGCGAATCCTGGAAATACAGATAGGCGCGCAGCGCCGAATCCGTGGGGTAGAGGATCACCCCGCGGAACTCCTCGCCTTCCGCGCCCGGCAGATGATGGGAGATCTCCACCTGGTCCGCGCCGAACAAGGCGCGCAACTGGGCCGGCCCGGTGTCGGGGGCGAGAGCGCCGGGCAGGACGTAGTCGAGCTCGGCCGGCGGCGCTGTGTCCTGGCCTTTTTCGGCCGCGGTCGCGGTCGTTTGCGGCGTTGCCGCCGGCCGCGACACCTGCGCGACCGGTTCGGTGGCAGGCGCGGGCGGCGTGCGTTCGCAAGCGCCGAGCAAGGCGACGCTGGCGATCGCAACGAAGGTCCGGCTCGCCACCGCGCGCGGGTTCATTGCCTGACCTCGCGGATGTCGGCGCTGCCGATCCGCCAGGCGCGTTGTTCGTCGCTGGCGCCGTCGACGACGCTGCGACGCAGGGTGTAGGCGCCCACGTATTTGCGCTGGCTGCCGTCGCGTTGAGTGGCGGTGATCGCGACCGGCACTTCGACATAGCGCTGGCCGGCGCCGGCGTCGACCCGGCCCGGTGCCAGCACTTCCACCGATACGCCGGTGGTCTCGGCGAAACCGTTGGCGAACTGCTGGGCGTTCTGTCCGCTGGCGTTGCCGCCGTCCGACCACAGTGCGTGAGCACGGGCGAAATTGCCGCCATTGATCGCGGCGTAGTAATCGCGCACCACGGCGACGGCGTCTTCCGGGGTGGGTTCGGTGGCGAGCGGCGGGGTGCCGGTCTCGGTGCCGGACTCGGGCGGCGGCAAGGTGCCGTCGATGCCGGTCGCGGGCGTGCCGGCGTCGCTGCCGGGAATCGGGTTGCCGTTCTCGTCGAACAAGGGGCTGGCCGTGCTGCCTTCGACCGGCGCGCCGACCTGGCCGGGCCCGGGCGCTGAGGGCATGCCGGTGACGCCGGCAGCGCCTGCGCCGGCAGGCGCCGGCAGCGCCTGGGGATCGGCGCCGGCGGCGGTGCCGTCCGCGGGGCGGTCCTTGCCGCCGCAGGCGGCGAGCAGGGCGGAAAGCGCGAGGGCGAGGGCCGGGACGGCGAGGAAACGATTCGGGCGCATGACGGGGTCCGTAGAGACATAGACCGCGCGCCGTCGTTCGAGGGCGCGTCGATGGCCCAGTGTATAAGCCCCTCCTCGATTGCGGCGAGATGCCGGAAGTCGGGCACAGCGCAGGCTCAGCTCGCTGGACGCGCGCTGACCGGGGTGGGCGTCGAGTGCGCCAGCGTGGCGCGCTCGGCTTACTGCAGTTTCACCGACAGCGACGTGGCGGTCAGTTCCCAACTGCGGTCGACCGGGCTGCGTCGCATGCGATACCAGCCGGTGTAGCGCCGCGACTCGCCGTCGGCGACGTCGACCCGCAGCTCCACCGGGATTTCCAGCGATTCCGGCACCGCTTCCTGGTCGAGTGGTTTCGGCGTGTCGTTCTCGATCCGCATCGAGGTGAATTGCTTGATCGAACGCAGGTCGGCTTCTTCGTTGCCGCGCGGCATGCGTTGATAGGCCCAATGCTTGTCGGCCGCTTCGCGTTTGCCGCTGCTGAGTTGCTGCAGGTACAGATGCAGCTTGTTGACCGCTTCGTTCATCGCATCCAGGCGCTGCTGGCTCAGTGCGTCGGCGCGTTTGGCGGCATCGGCGCGGGCGCGCGCGGCGGCATCGTCGGCGACCGGCGCCGTCGCCGCATCGACAACGGGCGTATCGGTCTCGGCCTGGCGTTGGCAGGAGCAGCCGACGAAGGTCAGCGCTAACAAGGCGGGAATCAGCAAACGCATCGGCGACGGTCCGGTCGATAGGGAAGCGCCGCGCAGTAGGGCGGCGCAGCGATCCTAACGGCTGCCATCGACGAAGAGGGCGCCGCGCCGACCGGCGGCAGCGCCGGCGGTGCGGACGCGCCGCCGCCGCGCCCGCTTGTGACCGAGTTCCGCTCTGCGCAGCGGCCGGGAGCGCTCGGGGTGCTTAGGCTTGGGCGTCGCGCAACTGCTGTTCGAGCCGGCTCTTGAGCGCGTCGTCGATCTTGAGCTGGCGCGCCAGTTCGTCGAGATAGGCGCGTTCCATATAGCTCTGTTCATCGGCGGCGAGCAGGCTGGCCAGGTACATCTCCGCGGCGATTTCCGGAGTGGTCGCGGCGCGCGCCACTTCGGCCGGGTCGAGCGGTTTTTCCAGTTCGTCGTGCAGCCAGCGGCGCAGTTCCGGGTCGCCGTCGATGCGGGTGAATTCGCCTTCGATGGCCTCGCGTTCGCGCGCATCGATATGGCCGTCGGCCTTGGATGCGGCGACCAGCGCCTGCAGGATGGCCTGGCTGTGTTGCTCGGCCTGCGGCGGCGGCAGGCGGTCGACGGTCTGCGGCTCCGCGGCGCCGGCATCCTGCTGCCGCTTGTATTCGCCATAGGCCTTGTAGGCCAGCACGCCGACCGCGGCGACGCCGCCGTACAAGGCGATCTTGCCCGCGCTCTTGCGCAGCTTGCGGTGGCCGAGCAGCAGGCCGAGTGCGCCGCCGGCGAGCGCGCCCTTGCCGAAGTCGGCATTGAGCAGGCCGCGTTTCTCTTCCGTTTGCTTGTCTCGTGCGTGCTTGTCTTGTGCGTACTTGTCCTGATAGGGCACCGGCGGTTTGCCGCCGCCGAGCAGGCCTTCGAGTCCGCCGGCCCCGCCGAGGCTGCTTTGTGCGGTCTTCAGCAATTGGTCGAGAAAACCCTGTGTCTTCATGCGCGGCGCTCCTGCAATCGAGGTCGTGAATCTCCGACCTGTGGGCGCGGGACCGCCGCTTCAAGACGAAGCGCGGCCTGCGCCGGCGGCGCCGTACATCCGCGGTTGGGTCCTCGCCGAAGCGCCCGGACGTGCGGGCTCTGCGCCTCAGCTGCGCTGCTGCACCGCCAGGCGCAGGCCCAGGGCGATGAATACGCTGCCGGTCAGGCGTTCTTTCCAGCGCCCGCCGCCGGAGAAGCGCCGGCCGATGCGGCGGCCGAAATGGCCGAAGGCGACGCTCAGCAACACGCTGTGCGACAGGCCGATCAGCGACAGCAAGGCGCCGAGCACCAGGAACTGCAGCCAGACCATGCCGCGCTCGGGATGGACGAACTGCGGCAGGAAGGCGAGGAAAAACAGCGCGACCTTCGGATTGAGCACGCCGGTCATCACCGAGCGCAGATAGACGTGGCGCGCCGAGGTTGCCGCTGCCTGCGATGCGTCGTCGGTCGCGGCGGGGGCGGGCGAGGGGCTGCGCCAGGCCTTGATGCCGAGCCAGATCAAGTAGGCGGCGCCGGCATATTTGATCGCCTCGAAGGCCAGCGCCGAGGTCGCGAGCAACGCCGACAGGCCGAGGCCGGCGGCGAGCGCATGGATCAGGGTCGCGGTTTCGAGCCCGAACGCCGCCTGCACGCCGCGCGAGGTTCCGCCGGCGGCGCTCTGGGCGATGATCCAGGCCGTGCCCGGTCCGGGAATCAGGACCAGCACCGCAGCGGCGGCGAGGTAGGCGGCGAGCGTGGCGAAGTCGAACATGGCGGCGGCCTGCGGTCGCGGCGGGAAGAACCCGCAGTCTGCTCCGCGGCGGTGCACGCGCCAAGCCTGGGCGGTCGTTGCCGGGCGGGAAGCTGTGTTGCGCGGGCGGTGTGAGAGATGGCGACGCGCCGGGCCGAGGTTTGCCTGGGGTAGGAGCGGCGCAAGCCGCGATCAACCGCAGCGGCGTACGCGAGCGTGGTGGCCGAAGATCGGATGCCCCCAAAAGCGATCCGGAGGGCTGTCGGCTTCGGGAGCTACGTGGTATTCGGCTTCTTCGGTTTATCGCGGCTTGCGCCGCTCCTACTCTTAAAGCGCTTGCGGCGGGGCAGCCGGCGCCGGCGCCACGCGCAGTTTTTCTATCGCGGCGACGAAGGCATCGGTGCCGGGCCATTGGCTGATCCGGCCGAGCTTCTTGGCGCCGCGGAACACCAAGAACGCCGGAATGCCGTGCAGGCCGAAATGCGTGCCCATGCCCGGGTCTTCGTAGACGTTGTCGTGCAGCCATTCGACGTCGGGCCAGACGAAGCGTTCCGGCGTCAGCAGGATCTGGCCCTTGGCGATATCGCAGTTCGGGCAGTCCTTGCCCCACAGGAACAGGATGCGCAGGTGGCCGTCGTCGGGCAGCGCCTCGGCCAAACCCTTCTCGCGGATCGGCCGCATCGGGAACTGCCAGAAGAAGCGCGGGTGGGAACCGTCGTTCATGCCCGCATCCTACTCCTGCCGGGCCGTCCGCCAACTGCGACGCTTATCGCGGCGGCGAACGGAGTCGGCCGACCCGAAATGCCGGCTTAAGCCTCATTGCGCCACCAGCGCGATGCCGTTCTTGCGGAACGACTGCAGCACCGCGTCGTAAATGTCGGAGACGACGTTGTGCTGGCCGTTCTCGGGGTCGTTGATCCAGAAGTGGCCGTCGAGCTGGATGCCCTTGTCGTTGACGCCGGTGACGTACATATGCGGCGGCGGTTGCTGCAGGACGCGGTCCTGCGCCTTCATCGCCTCCAGGAACAGCGCGCGTGCGGCATGGGTGTCGGTGTCGCCTCTCACCAGCACGCCGCAGACCAGGCGCAGATTGCGGTCGGACCAGGACTGGTTGACGATCACGTTGCTGGTCAGGCTGTCGTTGGGCACGATCGCCTCGACCCCGTCGCGGGTGCGGATCATGGTGTAGCGCACGGTCATGCGGGTGACGCGGCCGATGATGTTGTTGGTGGCGATGTTGTCGCCGACCCGCACCGACTGCTCGAACAGCACGATCAGGCCGCTGATGTAACTGGCCGCGAGCCGTTGCAGGCCGAGCCCGAGGCCGATGCCGAGGGCGCCGCTGAACGCGGCCAGGGCGGTGAGGTTGATGCCGCTGATTGAGAAGATCAGCGCCAGTGCGGCGATCCACATCAGCACGCTGAAGATGCGCGACAGGGCGAGGACGAAATTCGGCTGCAGGGTGCGGTTGCGCCGCAGCAGGTTGCCGATGGCCTTGTCGCCCCACAGCGCGACGATCACGATCACCACGCCGGCGGTGAGGCCGTCGAGGATGTGGCGGGTGGTCAGGCTGAAGCCGAGGACGCTCCATTGCGTCGAGAAGAACTGGCCGATCAACGGGTTGCGCGTGCCGAAGATCTGCAGCACCACATAAATCCACAGCAGCACCGTGACCACGCGCAGCATGAAGCGCAGGGTCGCGGTCGGGCGGAACAGCAGCTCGACGATCGCGCCGAGCAGGCGAATGAGGCACAACAGCGCGATCAAGGTGCCGCCGAGATCGATCAGTGGGTTGTCGAACAGGTCGCCGAACAGGCCGAACAGCGACAGCAAGGTCAGCGACAGCACCGGCGTGGCGAGGTAGTCGAGCAGGGTCAGCCAGGCGAAGCGATGTTTGAGCCGCGGCCGGATACGGCGGACGATCAGCGCCGACGCGAGCACGCTGCCCACGACCACGAACAGGGTCGCGAGCAGATCGGTGGGATTGGAGACGACCGTCAACGCATCGGAGACGATCTTGGTCAGCTCCGGATCGGTTTCCAGCGACGGCGGAGCGGGGGTGGTCGGGGCTGCGGTCATGGGCGGGGTGCGCGGCTCAGTCCTTGGGTTCCTTGAGCTTCCGGTCGCGTCGGCACTGCGCGAGCGGCTTGCTCTGCGCCGAGGCGATCCGCAGCACCGTCATGGTCTTGCGGTCCACCTTGACCTTCATGCAGGCGCAACCATGGCCGTAGCTGCTGCCGTTGGTGACGACCCAATCCTTGTCGGCGAACTCGGGCCAGTCGCCGTCGGCCTGGTGGCCGCCTTGCAGCGCCACCGTCCAACTGCCGTCGCGATCGTCGAGCCAGGCATTGGCCGGGGTCGGGTTGATGAACCAGCCGCAGCGGTTCTGCAGGGCCGTGCGCGACGACGCCTTGGTCCCGGCGGCCGCGGCGAGCGCGGGCAGCAAGGCGACGGCGACGAGCAGACAGGCCAACGCCGCGGCAGGGCCCGGCGTGCTGCGGCGATCGGATGGCGAGGTCGTGGGCATCGTGGCGCTCCTTGATTCCGATGGTAACGAGGCGGCGCGGCGCTTGTGAGCGCCGCCGCAGCGGTGCGGACGGGACTGCGCCCGCTGCGATTGTCCGGCCTCAGGGCGTGACGTCGGCGGGAAAGGCGCGGCTGAATTCGAGCAGGCGCGCCTGCGGATGCGCGCCCAGCCAGTCGTCGAGCACGCCGCGCAGCCAGGCTTCGTCGGTCGCGGCGATGCCGAGCTGGAAGTGGGTGTGCGGGATGGGCTCGGCGCTGTCGCCGTGGTCGTGATCGCCTTCGGCACAGGCCTTGCACAGATACCGCACGCTGTGGGTCCAGTCCTCGACCTGGCCCTTGCTTTCGCCCTGGCCCTCGCGCACCCGCTCGACCAGCGCCGCCAAGGTTTCCGGCGCCGGGGTTTCGATCAACGCCTCGTAGGTGGCGTAAGCCGAGGCCTGCCACAGCCCGAGGGCGTTGAACACGGGGTATTCGCGCCCTTCGACCTTGCGCGTGCCCTGCACGGCGCCGTCGTGCAGGACGATGTCGCCGTAGCGATGGCCGCTGCCAGGCAGCGGCACGTTGAGGATGCGCGCGCGTGCCGGGTCGATGCGTTCGGCCCAGACCGCCTCGCCGCTATCGTCCAGATCGATCCGCAGCACCATCGCGCCCAGTCCGGCTTCGATCGGGCCCTCGCCCTCGGGCAGGCCCACGCCGTACTTGCGCCAGGCCTCGCGGGCGCAGCTCCAATCGCTCAGCGCGGTCGCGGCGATGCCCAGGTTCCAGCAAGCGCCGGCATGGTCGCCCTGGCGTTCCAGCGCGGCGCGATTGGCCTGCAGGGATTCGGCCCACTCGCCGCGGTACTTGTGCACCAGGCCGAGGTTGAACCACGGTGCGGCCCAGCTCGGATCGGCCTGGGCCGCGCGTCGGTACCAGTGGAGCTCGCGCTCGCCGCCGCGATGGACGAGCCGTTGCGCGTAGCGGTTGAGGATCTCGGAACGCTCGCGGTCGCTGCGGTGTTTGGGCATGTTCGCGGTTCGGGACGATGGACCGCGAACGTTAGCAGCCCGGACCCCGCTCAGTCCTCTTCGTGCTTGGGTTTGTAGGCCTCCATGAGTTTTTGCTGGACGCTGCCTGGCACCGGCTCGTAATGGCTGAAGTCGAGCGAGTAGCGGCCGCGTCCGGCGGTCACCGACTTGAGCTCGGCGGCGTAGCCTTCCAGTTCCGACAAGGGCACCTGCGCGCGCACGACGATCTCGCCGCCGCGAACGCTGTCGGTGCCGTTGATGCGCGCGCGTTTGCTGGCCAGGCCGCCGCTGATGTCGCCCATGTGCTGCTCGGGTGCGTTGACCTCCAGGTCGACGATCGGTTCCAGCACCTGCGGGCGGGCCTTGGTGATCGCATCGAGGAAGGCTTTCTTGCCGGCGGCGACGAAGGCCACTTCCTTGCTGTCGACGGTGTGGTACTTGCCGTCGTAGACGATCACCCGCACGTCCTGGATCGGATACCCGGCCAACGCGCCGTCGTGCAGCACCTGACGCACGCCTTTCTCGACCGCCGGCAGGAACTGGCCTGGGATGGTGCCGCCCTTGACCTCGTCGACGAACTCGAAGCCGCCGCCGCGCGGCAGCGGCTCCACGCGCAGGAACACCTCGCCGAACTGGCCGGCGCCGCCGGTCTGTTTCTTGTGGCGGTGGTGGCCCTCGGCCTTGCCGCTGACGGTTTCGCGATAGGCGATGCGCGGCGGCCGCGCCGTCACCTCGACCCCGTACTTGTCCTTGAGCCGGTCGATGTTGATGCGCAGGTGCAGGTCGGACAGGCCGCGGATCACGGTCTCGTTGGTCTCGGCCTCGTGCTCGACCTGGAAGCAGGGGTCTTCCTCGGACAGCTTGTGCAGGGCGGTGGCGAGTTTCTGCTCCTGGCCCTTGCTCGCCGCCTCCACCGCGAGGCCGAACATCGGCCGCGGGAAATTCAGCGGCGCGAGGTGGATCTGGTCTTCGTCGTGGCTGTCGTGCAGGACCGCATCGAAATGCAGGTCGTCGACCTTGGCGACGCCGGCGATGTCGCCGGGGATCGCCTGGTCGACTTCGACGTGCTCCTTGCCCTTGAGCTTGAACAGGTGGCCGACCTTGAACGGTTTCTTGCCGTCGTCGACGAACAACTGGGTGTCCTTGCGCACCGTGCCCTGGTAGACGCGGAACACGCCGAGCTTACCGACGAAGGGGTCGTTGACGATCTTGAACACGTCGGCGATCACGTGCGCGTCCGGGTCGGGCGCGGCGACGATGGGCTGGGCGTCTTCGCCGACGCCTTTGACGAACGGCGGCGGATTGGCTTCGCCGGGGTGCGGGAACAGGCGTTCGGCGACGTCGAGCAGTTCCTTGATGCCGA
This sequence comes from Lysobacter sp. 22409, assembly GCF_052045105.1. Lineage (NCBI taxonomy): Bacteria > Pseudomonadati > Pseudomonadota > Gammaproteobacteria > Lysobacterales > Lysobacteraceae > Lysobacter > Lysobacter sp. 22409. Next base: position 11,728 of record NZ_JBQEOE010000026.1, read on the forward strand.
CGCCGCTGCGCGCCGAGCAGAACAGCACCGGCACCAGATGGCCTTCGCGCAGGCACTGCTCGAAGGCGTCGTGCAACTCGTCGCCGGACAGGCCGCCTTCGCCGAGGTCGAGGTAGTGCTCCATCACCGTTTCGTTGACCTCGACCACCTGGTCGATGATCTTCTGGTGCCAGTCGGCGACCGCGCCGAGGTCGCTGCCGCCGCCGTCGTTGCCGGGTGTGGCGAAACAATCGACGACCGCCTTGCCGCCCTCGGCGGGCAGGTTGAGCGGCAGGCATTCGGGGCCGAAGCTTTCGCGGATCGCTTCCAGCACGCCGGCCGGATCGGCGCCCTCGTGGTCGATCTTGTTGACCACCAGCACGCGGCAGAGCCGGCGCGCTTTGGCGTGCTCCATCATCCGGCGGGTGCCGTATTCGACGCCGCTGTCGGCATCGACCACCACCACGACGGTCTCGACCGCGGCCAGCGCCGACAGCGTCGGGCCGCGGAAATCCGGATAGCCGGGGGTGTCGATCAGGTTGACGTGGATGCCGGCGTGATCGGTGCTGGCGATGGCGGCGTCGAGCGAGTGGCCGCGTTGTTTCTCGATGGGGTCGAAATCCGAAACCGTGGTGCCGCGTTCGATGCTGCCTGCCGTCTGGACTGCGCCGCCGGCCTGCAGCAGGGCTTCGAAGAGCGTGGTTTTGCCGGCGCCGGGGTGGCCTGCCAAGGCCACGTTGCGAATGGATGTTGTGCTGTAGGACATGAGCGGACTTCTCCCTGAGGCTAGGGTGGGAAGGCCGTCATGGCTGTCCGCGCTGCGCGCCCGAGCGTGGCGCTCGGCGGGCGGTCATGGCGGGTTACTGCCGGCGGGGGCCGGAACCACAGACTCCCGCAGGCGCGAGGGTGGGTCAAGCCCGACGCGGCGAAGCGTGCGTGGCTTGGCGTTTGCGCGTGCTGCGGCGCCGCATGCGAGGAGCGGCAAGCCAGGAGCGAGTAACGAGCAGCGAATAACGAGTGGAGCGAAGCCTCCCGCCTCGTTACTCACTACTCGTTCGTCTTCACTGTTTCCTAGCTCCCCCCGGTTACCCTGGCCGCCCCTCATCGTTGGAGAACGGCACCATGGGTATCTCGCGCCACGCCACCGCTCACTGGGAAGGCGATCTGAAAAGCGGCCAGGGCCGCCTGAGCACGCCGCAGAGCGGTGTGCTCGCCGACACCCGCTACGGTTTCAACAGCCGCTTCGGCGACGAGAAAGGCACCAACCCCGAAGAGCTGATCGCCGCCGCCCACGCCGGCTGCTTCACCATGGCGCTGTCGGCCAAGCTGACCGAAGCCGGGCATCCGCCGGCCAAGCTCGACACCCGCGCCGAAGTCGACCTGTCGATGGAAGGCGGGCCGACCCTGTCGCAGATCCGCCTCAAGCTCACCGCCGAAGTGCCCGGCATCGACGCCGCCAAGTTCCAGGCCATCGCCGAGGACGCCAAGGCCAACTGCCCGGTGTCGAAGGCCCTCAGCGCGGTGCCGATGAGCCTGGAAGCCAAGTTGGTCTGAGCCGGGCCGGGCGGCCGTTCCCGCATCGAGCGGGAGCGGCGCTGGGCCTGCCTCGCCCGGCAGGCGCCGAGTCCGGCGTCGCGCCGCTTCGGCGAGGCCGCCAGTAACCTGTCTTTGCACCGACCCTTCTCCCGCGTCGCGGACGAGGGCGGTCGGTCTTGGTCGAACCCGATGCCCGATCCCATGACGCCGCGCGCCTGTATCCGCCATGCCTTGCTGATCCATGGCGCCGGGGCCGGCGCCTGGGAGTGGAACCTGTGGCAGGACGTGCTGCGCTCGCGCGGCCTCGGCACGGTCGCGCCGGATCTGCGGCCGGCGCCCGAGGGCCTGGCCGCGACCACGCTCGACCACTACCGGCGCCAGGTCCGTGCCGAACTGGAGGCCTTGCCGCGGCCGCGCGCGGTGATCGGCGCCAGCCTCGGCGGCCTGCTGGCCTGGTTGTGCGCGGACTTGGCCGACGCGGTGGTGCTGATCAACCCCCTGCCGCCGGCGCCGTGGGCGGCGCGATTGCCGGCGCGCGACTGGCCCGATGTGGTGCCTTGGCGGCGCGATGCGCGTCTGGCCTCGACCCGGCGCGCCATGGTCGATGCCGACGAAGCTGCCGTGCTGTACGCGTTCCGGCGCTGGCGCGACGAGTCCGGCGCGGTGCTGCGCGAGGCGCATGCCGGTGTCGAAGTGCCAGCCGTTGAGATGCCGGCTGTAGAGATGCCCGCCGTGGAGGTGCCGGTGCTGTGCATCGCCTCGCAGCGCGACGACGACGTCGCGCCGGAATTGTCGGCGCAGTTCGCAGCGGCGATCGGCGCGACTTTGTTACCGTGGCCGTCGCCGAGCCACGTCGGCCCTTTGTTGGGGCGCGACGCCGCCCGGCTGGCCGCGCAGGCGGCCGACTGGCTGTCGGCGAGGTAAACGACACAGGCCGTACCGCCACGCCCCCGGCTGCATTCAGCCCGGGTTGACCGCTGCGGCCCGACGATCCATCCCGCGCCATGTCGGCGCCTGGAGCTCATGATGAACCGCTTGCTAGTCACCGCCCTGGGCCTGGGTCTGGCCGCCACCACCGGCGTCGCGTCGGCCCAGTCGTATGGCCAGCCGTACGGCTCGTCCTATGGCTCATCGCAGCAGGTCGGCGACTACAACAGCAGTCAGGTCGACTACGCGCGGGTGATCCGCGTCGATCCGGTGTTCGACAACTACAGCTCGCAGCCGGTCAACCAGGGCCAGCGCTGCTACGAGCGCCCGACCTACGTCCAGGGCGATTCGTATTACGGCAACGAGTACGAGCCGCGCCGCGACGACAGCTATTACGACCAGTACGGCAACCAGCGCCGCGCGGTCGGCACCGAAGGCGGCCGTACCGCCGCGACCGTGGTCGGCGGCATCGTCGGCGCGGTGCTCGGCAGCAAGGTCGGCGGCGGCAGCGCGCGCTACGCGACCTCGGCGCTGGGTTCGATGGTCGGCGGCATGGCCGGCCGCAGCATCTACGAGCAGAGCAAGCGCAGCCAGGAGCCGCGTACGGGCACGGTGCGGGTCTGCGACCCGGTGCCGGCCGGCGGCGGCAACTACTACTCGGGCGGCGAGCGTTCGGTCAGCGCCTACGACGTGACCTACGAATACGCCGGCAAGACCTATCGCACCCGCACCAACCACAACCCCGGCGACCGCATCCGCGTGCGCGTGGACGTGCGCCCCGACTGAGTCGGCATCGGCGCGGCGGAAGGAACGGTGTGCCGCGACCGCGACTGGAACGCCGGGACCGAAAGGTTCCGGCGTTTTCGTTTGTGCGACGCCGATTGCGTGCGCCTGCGATCCGCAAGCCCACGGCGGAACTCGCGACGCGGTATCGCGACCGCAGCGCATCGAATGTGCGAAAGTCGGCGGCAACCGCCATCGCTGATCGTCGGATGAGCCGCGGTCGGTCGATGCCGCACCGACGACGGCCGCAACGACAGACGCGCGCGAAAACTCAAGGAGATCGCCATGCAGGACAGCGTGTTGCTCAAGATCGGTCTGCCGATCGCGATCGCCATCATCATGTGCGGCATCGGCCTGACCCTGCGCGGCGAAGATTTCCAGCGCATCGGGCGCAATCCGCGCCCGGTCGCGGTCGGCCTGGTCGGCCATTACCTGTTGCTGCCTTTGCTGGGCTTCGCCGTCGCCTGGCTGTTCCCGCATTCGCTCGAATTCGCGGTCGGCTTCGTGCTGGTCGCCGCCTGCCCGAGCGGCAGCAGCTCCAACGCGTTGACCTATCTGGCCCGCGGCAATGTCGCGCTGGCGGTCACGCTGACCGTGATCAGCGCGCTGGTGACCTTCCTCAGCGTGCCGCTGTTGGTGAATCTGGCTCTGCAGTGGTTCGGCGGCGAGACCCGCGAGATCCGCCTGCCGGTCGGCCAGACCGTGATGCACCTGGCGGCCCTGGTGTTGGTACCGGTGTTGCTCGGCATGGCCTTGCGCCGCTACGCGAGCGGTTTCGCCCTGCGGGTCGAACCCTGGGTCAGCCGCTTCGCCTTGCTGCTGTTGCTGCTGTTGATCGTCGCCATCAGCGTGACCCAGAGCGAACTGTTGCTGCGCACCTTGCCGGAACTCGGCCCGGCCGCGCTGGCGATGTGTTCGGCGGCGATCGGCGGCGGTTTCCTGTTGGCGCGGCTGACCGGCCTGGCCTTGCGCGATGCGATCACGGTCGGCATGGAGGTCGGCGTGCAGAACAGCACCCTGGCGATCGTGATCGCGCTGACTCTGTTGCAATCGCCGCAGATCGCCGTACCGGCGGCGATCTACGGCTTGCTGATGTACCTGCCGGCTTTCATCGCGGTCGCGCTGGGCCGCCGTGCGGTGGCGCGCCGCGAAAAAGCCGAGGCCGCCGGCGCGGCTTGAGCGTGGTTGCCGGGCCGCCGCGAACGGCGATGGCTCGGGACTGATGGCCTGCGCTCAGCGCCAGTCGATCTGGCCGCGTACCACGTTGCTGACCCGGCCGCCCGACCAGACTTCGCCGTCGCCGTCGACACGCAATTGCAGGCGCGCATCGAAGCCGACTTCGCGGCCCTGGCTGACGGTGTAACGGCCGTCGCGGCCGGGCAGGGCGCCGTTGTGATTGAGCCAGGCGGCGAGGGTGGCGTTGGCCGCGCCCGAGGCGGCGTCCTCGAACTGCGCCGGCGCACCGACGAAGGCGCGCACGACCAGGTCGTAGTCCCGGCCGGCGTCGGCGCGCGCGAACGCGCACAGGCCCATGCTTTCGGTGCTTTCGGCCAGGCGGCCGATCGCGGCCCAGTCCGGGGTCGCCGCGCGCAGGGCGCTCTCGTCGCGCAGTTCGGCCAGCCACCAGCGCCGGCCGCCGTCCACCAAGGCCGGCGGCAGCGCGCCGAGCGGCAGCTCGCGCAGGGTCTCGGCCAGGCGCGGGTCGCCGGCCGCAGCGGTTTCCAGCACCCGCGCGCGCGGCGTGCGCACGGCGATGGTGCGGGCGTCGCCTTCGCCGTCGACCGACAGCGGCAACAGGCCGACCACGCCTTCCTGGACCAGATGGCCGTCGACCGGCTCGGCCAGGCCGGCCTCGAGCACGACGCAGGCGGTGCCGACGCTCGGGTGGCCGGCGAACGGCACCTCGCGGCGCGGGCTGAACATGCGGATGCGGTAGCTGGCGCCGGGCTGGGTCGGCGGGAACACGAAGGTGGTTTCGGGCAGGCGCGTCCAGCGGGCGATGGCCTGCATAGCTTCGTCGTCCAGGCCCTCGGCGTCGAGGACCACGGCCAGCGGATTGCCGGCGCCGGGCCGGTCGGCGAACACGTCCAGTTGCAGATAGCGGCGTTGCGTCATTTCGGGTGGGGTTCCGAAGAGTCCGTGCAGGTGGCGGTACACAGGCGGTGAGGGCGGCAGGGCCCGGAGTGCGGCGTCGGGAGCACGCTCGTGAGCCGGCAGGTTTCGACTAGAATCGTCGCTTCGTGCCCGGGCTCCCGGGCGAGCGCGTGATTCTAGGCGCGACGAGCCCGCAAGTGTGGAATCCCGCGCCGGCCGGACAGGTCGGTTGCGGATGGGTTTAGCTGCCCCGGCAATGTGCCGGGCCTTACGACAATGGAACGACAACCGAGGAATACGTGGTGGCGCAAGCGACAGGCTGGGTAGTGCTCAAGTTCGGTGGTACTTCGGTATCCCGCCGCAACCGTTGGGACACGATCGGGCGCTTGGCCTCGAAACGTATGCGCGAAGAGGGCCGCCGCGTCCTCGTCGTGGTCTCGGCGCTGTCGGGCGTGACCAACGAATTGCAGGCGATCGCCTACGCGCCGGCCGGGCAGGACGAGGGCTTCGCCGCGCGGTTTGCGACCCTGGTCGAGCGGCATCGCGCGTTCTGCGGCGAGCTCGACCTCGATCCCGACGCGGTGCTCGGCGAGCGCCTGGCGAAATTGATTGCATTGGAAACCGATCCGCGCGCGGCGAGCCGTGCGTTGGATTGGCAGGCCGAGGTGTTGGGGCAGGGCGAACTGCTGTCCTCGACCATCGGCGACGCTTATCTGCGTTCGCAGGGCCACGACTTCGGCTGGTGCGATGCGCGCGACTGGCTCGATGCGGTGTCGCTGCCGAACGCCAGCGACTGGGCGCAACGGCTGTCGGTGAATTGCCGCCACCTCGGCGATACCGGTTTCGGCGAGCGCTTCGATGCGCAGCCCACCGCGATGCTGATCACCCAGGGCTTCATCGCCCGCCACGGCGACGGCGGCACCGCCATCCTCGGCCGCGGCGGTTCCGATACTTCGGCGGCGTACTTCGGTGCCTTGTTGAAGGCGCAGCGGGTCGAAATCTGGACCGACGTGCCGGGCATGTTCAGCGCCAATCCGCGTGAAGTGCCGGATGCGCGTCTGCTCGCGCGCCTGGACTACGCCGAAGCGCAGGAAATCGCCACCACCGGCGCCAAGGTGCTGCACCCGCGTTCGATCGCGCCGTGCCGCGACGCCGGCGTGCCGATGGCGATCCTCGACACCGAGCGTTTCGACCTGCCGGGCACGCGCATCGACGCCAGTGCGGTCACCGTACCGGGGGTCAAGGCGATCAGCCGCCGCAACGGCATCGTGCTGGTGTCGATGGAAAGCATCGGCATGTGGCAGCAGGTCGGCTTCCTCGCCGACGTGTTCGAGCGCTTCAAGCGTCACGGCCTGTCGATCGACTTGATCGGCTCGTCGGAAACCAACGTCACCGTCTCGCTCGACCCGAGCGAGAACCTGGTCAACAGCAACGTCCTGGAAGCGCTGTCGGCCGACCTGGCCGAGGTCTGCCGGGTCAAGGTGATCGCGCCGTGCGCGGCGATCACCCTGGTCGGGCGCGGCATGCGTTCGCTGCTGCACCGTTTGTCCGACATCTGGGCGGCGTTCGGGCGCGAACGCGTGCATTTGATCTCGCAGTCGTCGAACGACCTCAACCTGACCTTCGTCATCGACGAGGCCGATGCCGACGGCCTGCTGCCGCATCTGCACCACGAACTGATCCGCAGCGGCGCGATGCCGGTGCGCGACGACAGCGTGTTCGGGCCGAGCTGGCGCGAGATTGCGCACGGCAAGCCGCAGCGCGCGCCGGCCTGGTGGCAGGGCAAGCGCGAGCGCCTGCTGGCCATGGCCGAGGCCGGCACGCCGCGCTACGTTTACGACCTGGCGACGGTGCGTGAGCGCGCCCGTTCGCTGATCGGCACCGAAGCGGTCGACCGCTGTTTCTATGCGATGAAGGCCAACTCGCATCCCGCGATCCTCAAGACGATCGTCGGCGAAGGCTTCGGCCTGGAATGCGTGTCGCTGGCCGAGATCGAACGCGTGTTCGCCGCGGTGCCGCACATGGCGCCGGAGCGAGTGCTGTTCACCCCGAGCTTCGCCCCGCGCCACGAGTACGAAGCGGCCCTGCAGCGCGGGGTGATCGTCACCCTCGACAACATCGAAGCGCTGAAGCGTTGGCCCGAGGTGTTCCGCGGCCGCACCTTGTGGCTGCGGCTGGACCTCGGCCACGGCGAAGGCCACCACGAGAAAGTGCGCACCGGCGGCGTCGCCGCCAAGTTCGGCCTGCCGTTGTCGCGCTTCGACGCTTTCGTCGAAGAAGCGCGCAAGCTCGGTGTGCGCATCAGCGGCCTGCATGCGCACCTGGGCAGCGGCATCGACGACCCGCAGCACTGGCGCGGCGTCTACGCCAGCCTCGCCGGCCTGGCCGACAGCGTCGGCACCATCGAGACCATCGACATCGGCGGCGGCCTGCCGATCGCCTACACCCCGGAAGCGCCGCAGTTCGACCTGGCGCAATGGCGCGCCGGTCTGGAAGAGATCAAGGCCGCGTATCCGCGTTACGGCCTGATCATCGAGCCGGGCCGTTACCTGGTCGCCGAATGCGGCGTGCTGCTGCTCGGCGTGACCCAGGTGATCGAGAAGGACGGCGTGCTACGCATCGGCTGCGATGCCGGCATGAACGCGCTGATGCGTCCGGCCATGTACGAGGCCTACCACGGCATCCACAACCTCAGCCGTTTCGAAGATGCGCAGACCGCGACCTTCGACGTGGTCGGCCCAGTCTGCGAAAGCAGCGACGTGCTCGGCCGCGCGCGCCTGCTGCCGGCGGCGACCGCCGAGGGCGACACGATCTTGGTCGCCGATGCCGGCGCCTACGGCATGGCCATGGCCAATACCTACAACCTGCGCGCGCTGCCGCTCGAGGAGGTGATCGAGTGATCGTCTCCTCCTCGCTGCGCCTTCGCGCGTCCACACTCAAACCCCTGTTCGGATATCTCCCGGCGCCGTCGCAGGCCCGGCGTGTTTTCCGGTTTATCGCTGCAACCGCGCCCGCCGGAGCCGCCGCATGATCCCGACCCAGAGTTCCTTCAAAGCCGACGTGTTCCGCTTCGTGCGTTGCCAGCTCGATGCCGCCACCGGCGTCGCCGAACTCGTTTACGCCTTCGACGACGGTCCGGAACTGATCGAGACCATCACCGTGCCGGGCGCGCCGTTCGCCCTGGCCGGTGCGCGCGCGCATGCGGTCGAGCGCGCCTTGCGCCTGCTGCACCTGATCGCCGGCGTCAGCTATTACAAGGCGGCGGTGCCCGAGACCATCCGCATCGATTCCTATGCGATCGATGCCGAGACCGCGGCGCTGCTGGAGCTGATCTACGTCAACGGGCTGGGCGAGTTCGCTTATCGCAACGGGCTGAACCTGCACGGCAAGATCCGTTTCCCGGTCGACGCCGCGGCGCCCGACGCCAAGGCGGGTCCGCTTGGGTTGAAGCCGCATGCCCTGGTCGCGATCGGCGGCGGCAAGGATTCGCTGGTCAGCATCGAGGCGCTGCGCACGCTCGGGGTCGAGCAGACCGTGACCTGGATCGGCGGCTCGCAACTGATCGCCGCCTGCGCCCAGCGCACCGACCTGCCGACCCTCAACCTCGGCCGCGCGCTCGCACCGCAGTTGTTCGAGCTCAACCGCCAGGGCGCCTACAACGGCCACATCCCGGTGACGGTGGTGAACTCGGCGATCATGGTGCTGGCGGCGCTGCTGCACGGCGTCGATCAGGTGGTGTTCTCCAACGAGCGCTCGGCCAGCTACGGCAGCCTGATCGAAGGCACCGGCGAGGTGAACCACCAGTGGTCGAAGGGCTGGGCCTGCGAGCGGGCGTTCGGCGACTACGTGCAGAACCAGGTCGCCGCCGACCTGCATTACTACTCGTTGCTGCGCCCGCTCAGCGAACTTGCGGTGGCGCGCCAGTTCGCCCGCACCGATCGTTACGACACCCACTTCAGCAGCTGCAACCGCAACTTCCACATCCTCGGCGAGCGTCCGGCCAGCCGCTGGTGCGGGGTCTGCCCGAAATGCCATTTCGTGTTCCTGGCGCTGGCGCCGTTCATGCCCAAGCCGCGCCTGGTCGGCATCTTCGGCCGCAATCTGCTCGACGACGCGGCCCAGACCGACGGCTTCGACGCGCTGCTGGAATACCGCAATCACAAGCCGTTCGAGTGCGTCGGCGAAGGCCGCGAATCGCGCGCGGCGATGGCGGCGCTGGCCGAGCGTCCGGAATGGCGCGAAGACACCCTGGTCGAACGCTTCGCGCGCGAGATCCGTCCGCAACTCGGCGGCGACGATCTGCGCATCGAACCGCTGCTGGTGCTGGACGACGAACAGCGTCTGCCGCCGGCTCTGTGGGAGCGGCTGCGTGCTTATTTCGCAGCTTGACGGGCAGCGCGTCGCGCTGTGGGGCTGGGGCCGCGAAGGCCGCGCGGCCTATCAGGCGATCCGTTCGCGCCTGCCCGAGCTGGCGCTGACCCTGTTTTGTCCGGCCGATGAAGCCGCCGACGCGCGCGGCTTGAACGACGCGCGCCTGGCGGTCGAAACCGCCGCCACCGCCGACCGTCTGAGTGCGTTCGACTGGGTGATCAAGTCGCCCGGCATCAGCCCGTATCGCGCCGAGGCCTTGGCCGCGGCCGAGCAGGGCACCCGCTTCATCGGCGGCACCGCGCTGTGGTTCGGCGAGCATGCCGATGCGCGCACCGTCTGCGTGACCGGCACCAAGGGCAAGAGCACCACCACCTCGCTGCTCGCGCACCTGCTGCGCGCCGGCGGCCACCGCACCGCGCTGGCCGGCAACATCGGCCTGCCCTTGCTGGAAGTGCTGGACCTGCCGCAGCCGCCGGAATTCTGGGCGATCGAACTGTCGAGCTATCAGACCGGCGACGTCGCCGCGGGCGGCGCCCGCCCCGAGGTCGCGATTGCCCTCAACATCTACCCCGAACATCTCGACTGGCACGGTTCGCAGGCGCGCTATGTCGAAGACAAACTGCGCCTGCTGACCGCGGGCAAGCCGAAGATCGCAGTGTTGAACGCCAACGACGCAGTGCTCGCCGGTCTCGACCTGCCCGACAGCGAGGTCCGCTGGTTCGGCCGCGAAGACGGCTGGCACCTGCGCGGCGATGTCCTGTGGCGCGGCGAGCGCGAGGTGCTGGACACCTCGGCCCTGCCGCTGCCCGGCCGCCACAACCGCAGCAACCTGTGCGCGGTGCTGACCGCGATCGAAGCCCTCGGCGTCGACGCGGCGCCGCTGGCGGCGCACGCGGCGAGCTTCCGTCCGCTGCCGCACCGCCTGCAGCAGCTCGGCGAACGCGAGGGCCTGGTTTACGTCAACGACTCGATCAGCACCACGCCGCACGCCAGCCTCGCCGCGCTCGACTGCTTCGCCGGGCGCCGCATCGCGATCCTGCTCGGCGGCCACGACCGCGGCATCGACTGGCAAGTGTTCGCCGATGCGATGCGCCGGCAGGCGCCGGTCGCGATCGTGACCATGGGCGAGAACGGCCCGCGCATCCACGAACTGCTGGCTTCGATCGCAGCGCAGTCCGACTTCCGCCTGTCCGCGGCCAAGGACCTCGCTGAGGCCATGGCCCAAGCCCGGGCCGCGCTGCGCGGGGGCGGCGGCGAGGGCGGGGTGGTGCTGCTGTCGCCGGGCGCGCCGAGCTACGGCCCCTATCGCGATTACGTCGCGCGCGGCCGTCATTTCGCCGAGCTGGCGGGCTTCGACCCGGACTCGATCAGCACCATCGCCGGGCTCGGCATAGCCTGATCCTGCGGCTTCGCGTCCGCCGCCGCGGCGCGACCGGATNGGACGCGCTAAGGTGCGCGCATTCCCACGCCACCCGGAGTCCGACCATGCGCCGTCTTGCCGCCGCGATGTCTCTCGTACTGTGCGCTTCGCCCGCGTTCGCGGCGATGCAGACCAAACCCGTGGAGTGGAAAGTCGGCGACGACAGCTACAGCGGCGTGCTGGTCTACGACGACGTCAACAAGATCAAACGCCCGGGCCTGGTGATGGTGCCGAACTGGATGGGCGTCACCGACGACGCCATCAAACAGGCCAAGAACATCGCCGGCGACGATTACGTCGTGCTGGTCGCCGACGTTTACGGCAAGAGCGTGCGCCCCAAGGACAAGACCGAGGCCAAGGCTGCGGTCGGCAAGGTCTATGCCGACGGCGGCACCAGCTTGCGCAAGCGCGTCGGCGAAGCGGTCGCGGCGCTCAAGGCGCAGGACAAGACCGCACCGCTGGACGCCTCGAAGATCGGCGCCCTGGGTTTTTGCTTCGGCGGCTCGGCAGCGCTGGAACTGGCGCGCACGGGTGCCAACCTCGCCGGCGTGGTGAGCTTCCACGGCGGCCTCAAATCGCATTTGCCGAGCAACGGCGTCAAGGTCAACACCCCGCTGCTGGTGCTCAACGGCGCCGCCGACAAATCGGTGCCGCAAGAAGACATCGTCGCCTTCGAGAAGGAAATGAACGAAGCCGGCGCCGATTGGCAGTTCGTCAACTACAGCGGCGCAGTGCATTGCTTCTCGCAGATCGAGGATGCCGACAATCCGGTGGGCGACAACTGCCGTTACGACGAACGCGCCGCCAAGCGCTCGTTCGCGGCGATGCGGGCGTTCTTCGCCGAGCGGTTCGGCGCGAAGTGACGTCGGCGGTTTCGTGTCCCGATGGCCGCCTTTTCGGCTGTCGTAATCGGCCGCCGCTCCGCCTTTAAAGGGTAGGAGCGACGTCCTACTGGATTTCCTTCGGTCACAAGTCGCGACCGCGCTGCAACGGTCTCGTGGCGTTACTAGCCGTAGCCCCCTTGTAGGAGCGGCGTCCTACTGGATTTCCTTCGGTCACAAGTCGCGACCGCGTCCTGTCGTGGCGCCGGCGTCTCCGGCCGTAGGACAGCGAAGCAACATCAAGAGCAAAGCTTCCGCCCGCTAACGCGGCCGGGTTACTTTCTTTTGCTAAGCCCAAAAGAAAGGTAACCAAAGAAAAGGGCTCTCCTTGCAAGGGCACAGGCCACGAGTGCGATGCTGTCGCCGGGATTTTTCGATAGGACATCCATGTCCTATCGAAAAACGGCGCACGTCCTGTGCGCCGCCCTCCGGGTCTCCAAATGTCCCCGCGACTTCGGTACTGCGCCAAGCTCATATGGCAACGGCAACGGCAACGGCTGCCGTGCTCTTAGGGTAGGAGCGGCGCGAGCCGCGACCGCAAATCTACGGCCACCGGCGCGGGGCGATTGTTGTTGCGTGGTCGCGGCTTGTGACCGAAGGAAATCCAGTAGGACGCCGCTCCTACCCTTTGATGTGCCATGGCTGTAGGGTTGCTGTTGCTGTTGCTGTTGCTGTGCGTCATCTCAAACTCGCGAAGGCCATCGAAGACCCGGAGGGCGGCCCGCATGGATGCGGGCCGTTTTTCATCGGGACAGGGATGTCCCGTATGAAAAATCCCTG
>NZ_JBQEOE010000026.1:24548-83988 GCF_052045105.1 Lysobacter sp. 22409
GGAGGGCGGCCCGCATGGATGCGGGCCGTTTTTCATCGGGACAGGGATGTCCCGTATGAAAAATCCCTGCGTTGGCATCGCTCGTGCGGGCCTGTGATTCAAAGAAAAGCAACTTCTTTGGTTACCTTTCTTTTGTTGCTTATGACAAAAGAAAGTAACCCGCTGCTTTAGTGGCGGAAGCTTTTGGCGTTTGATCTTGATGTTGCTTGAGCGACACGCCGCGAGACCGTTGCAGCGCGGTCGCGGCTTGCGCCGCTCCTACCCTGCGCCAGCACGCTGCTTCGATGGGTAGCATCGGCGTTGTGGCTTCTGCGCGTCTCGTGGTCGCGGCTTGCGCCGCTCCTACCCCCGCGTAAGTACGCCGCTTCGATGAGCGACGTCGGCGTTGTCGCCTTTGCGCGTCCCGCGGTCGCGGCTCACGCCGCTCCTACAGGGGAAGGGGGCACCTCTCCAATGCAAATACTGCGATAGCGCAACTGCCGCGACTCAGTGATCGCGGCTGACCGCATACCGCGCCAAACCGCGCAGGGCGACGGTGTAGTCGTTCTCTTCCAGCGCGTCCAATGCGGCTTCGGCCGCGGCGGCGTAATCGCAGGCACGCTTACGGCTGTAGTCGAGGCCGCCGGTGGCGTGGATCGCCGCCAGCACTTCCGGCATGGCTTCGGTGTCGCCGTGTTCGACCGCGGCACGCAGGCGTGCGCGGGTGGTGTCGTCGCTGTGGGCGATCGCATGGATCAAAGGCAGGGTGGCCTTGCCTTCGGCGAGGTCGTCGCCGAGGTTCTTGCCCAGGGTCTGGGCATCGGAGGCGTAATCGAGCACGTCGTCGGCGATCTGGAAGGCATAACCTAGCGCCATGCCGTAGTCGTGCATGCGTTGCTGCACTTCGGCGTCGGCACCGGCCAGCACTGCGCCCAGGCGGGTGGCGGCGGCGAACAACACCGCGGTCTTGCGCTCGATCACGCGCAGGTAGGCGGTTTCGTCGGTGTCGGGGTTGCGCACGTGCAGCAACTGCAGCACTTCGCCTTCGGCGATCTGGTTGGTGGTGTCGGCGAGGATCTTCATCACTTCCAGGCGGTCGAGTTCGACCATCAACTGGAAGCTGCGCGAATACAGGAAATCGCCGACCAGCACGCTGGCGGCGTTGCCCCAGACCGCATTGGCGGTCTTGCGCCCGCGGCGCAGGTCGGACTCGTCGACCACGTCGTCGTGCAGCAGGGTGGCGGTGTGGATGAATTCGACCACCGCGGCGAGCTGGTGCGCGTCCCGCCCGCGGTGATTCAGGGCGCCGGCGGCGAGCAGCAACAGCATCGGCCGCAGGCGCTTGCCGCCTGCGCCGACGATGTATTCGGCGACCTGGTTGATCAGTACCACGTCGGAAGACAGGCGTCGGCGGATCAGCGCATCGACGGCTGCCATGTCGTCACGGGCCAGGGATTGGATGGTCGCCAAATCGGCGACGGACATGGTCGTGGCGCTGGGAGGCATGGGACGGCCGAGTGGTTGGAATCGCGATTATAGAGTGTGAGCGCCGTCGAGCTTAAGCCTGCGTCGCAGGCCGCGAAGTCCCGGAGAAGTTCCCAATGATCTTGGCCGTGGTCCGGCAGGCACTGCCGAATGCCCAGCGGAGCCGGCAGGGGCCTGGATTCGCCGCGATCTTCGCTCGATCCTGCGGCCGGGGCGCGGCGTTCGGATGCGTTCCCAGGCCTGCCTCTCGGTCGCCACGCCATCGGATGCCGCGGCGGGCCTGGCCCGGCGAGACGATTTAAGTGCCTGATAGGGCAGGGATTGGGCGGCGGCCGCCGCAGGGGTCTGGCTGCCGGCCCTCGCCCGAGGCTCCCCACATGCTGGGTGGCGATGCCCATATGCCCCGCATCCGTTCGCCGCAGCTTCGTCGGCCTGGGCGGCCCAGCAGGAGCGCTGTCGTGCCGAACCTCGTTCATCCGATCCGCCGGCTTGGTCGCCGGCCCGCGGGCCGATGGCGCCGGCGCGCCTGCGACAACCGGACTCACCACCGCAGCGGCCGGATCGGGCCGGACGCCCATCGAATGCGCCGGCCGCGACCGCGACAACGACCACGTTGTCGACATTGGCTCCCTGGTCTGGGCCCCGTTCGGCAGGCCATTTCTAGGGTCAGCCCTAATGGAACCGGGCCGGGAGCGCGGACTAGGCTGCGTGCATTCGTGGCGACTCCCTCGAAGGGCCCGCCTATCCCCCGTGTCGGAGAACGATCATGGCCATCGATGGCGTCAAGACCACGCAAGTCCTCGACCGCGACTTCGGTGTGTTCGATACCGCCAGGCAGGGCGACCCGAGCAAGGCCGACGGCAAGATCAGCCAGGAAGACCTGCAGGCGGTCGCCGACAACGTCGACAACAAGTTCACGCCCGAGCAGCAGCAGGCGGCGAAGGACGTGCTCGGCAGCCTGGCTGTGCGCAGCTTTCTCGACGTCGGCGCCGGCAAGGGCGAAGTCGACGGCACCATCGGCCGCGGCGACGTCACCGGCGCGATGGAGTCGATCAAGAACGGCAACTACACCAGCGAATTGCTCGATACCGCGGCCGGCCGCGGGCGCTCGGACGGGTTCGCGAGCAAGGACGACGTCATCGCCGCGCTCAACGACCCGGGCGTGCCGCAGCAGGTCAAGGACACGCTGCAACTGGCCCGCACCGGCGACCCCGGCGAGCTCAACGACCTGATCAAGGGCTTGAAGGAAGACGGCTACAAGGCCGGCAGCGAGCTGTACAACTCCGCCGAGTTCAAGGCCCTGTCGCCCGAGGACAAGAAGCTGGCGGCCGAGGTCTTCCGCGACGCCAAGGGCGACGCGGGGACCACCAACGACCTGCTCAAGCAGATCAAGGACCCTTCGTTCCAGGCGCTGACCGCGCCGCAGAAGAGCGCCAAGCTCGAAGAATTCGCCCTGACCCATTCGGCCGAATTCAAGGCCTTGCCGGCCGCCGACCAAAAGAACATCACCGACGCCCTGGCCGGCCGCAAGTCCACCGACACGGCCTTGCCGAAGGCCTTGCACGACCTGATCGAGGACAAGAAATTCTCCGAACTCTCGGCCGGCGACAAGACCGCGGTGCTGAGCCAGGCCAAGAATTATCCGGATTCGCGCTCGGTCTCGAACATGGAGCGCACCCTGCAGAAGGAGTGGTTCCAGGACCAGGACGGCGGCGACAAGCAGCGTTCGTTGAAGCTGGTCGCGCACCTGTCGCAGCACGACAGCGGCGATCGGGCGATCATCGACAACACCTTGAACCGTTTCCTCTCCCCGGATTCGGATTACGAGCTTGAGTGGAAGGCCATTCCGGACGAGGGCGGCAACACCACCTACGGTTACGCCGACGACGAAACCCTGACCTTGAACGCCAACAAGGTGCCGGCCGACAACAACCGGGTCAGCGGCAGCGACGCCGAAGCGGTGATCGAGAACACCACCGCGCACGAGGTCAGCCACCTGGTGAACGGCGACGAGACCAACCAGACCTTCGACTACCTCAACGAGGAATACCGCGCCTGGTACGTCGGCTACATGGCCGAGAACGGCAAGCCGCCGAGCAACGAAGAGGCCGCGGACCGTTGGGAATATTTCCTTAACCCGAGCGGCGGCTATGCCGACTATGCTCACGGCATCCAGAGAGACTGGTGGTGGGACACCGACGGCGCGCTCGACAAGCCCGAGGAAGCCGCCAAGATCTTCGATACCCTGAGCCAGCTGACCGGCCTCAAGGTCGATGCGAGCAACTATCAGTCCGTCCTGAGCGATACGAGCAAATGGAAGACCAAGCCGTCCGATCCTGCCGCCTCGGTGCCGCCCGGAGACCGGGACAACTGAGTCTGTCCGGTGGCATCCTCCGGGTACTGTTCCTGGGGTGGGTTGCGACCGCTACTTCCGCTTGCAGCAAGGAGATTGCGATGGACGCCAATACCAGCGCCGATGTAGTTGCCGAAGTCAGCGCCGCCGCGCTGCGCGACCACGGCTGGAGCAAGGACCAGATCGAAGTCGGCTCGACCCAGGCCCTGGACCTGGCCGGCTGCCGTTTCTTCCGGGTCTCCAACCGCGCCCGCGCCGGCCAGCAGCCGGCCGATTACGCGGTCCTGCCGGACGGCTCGCTGGTCAGCGGCACCCAGGCCGGCGGCGCCAACGGCGCCGAAGCCGTGCTGCGCAGCTGCGGCCAGAACGCCCCGGCCGAATGGTGGGCCCAGGTCGTCTCGCGTTTCGCGGCTGTTGGCGGGGTCATGGTCGACGAAAATGCGCCCTCGGCGATCCGCCGCATCCGCAAGTCCGGCGTCAGCTCGTATGCGCCCACTCTGCAGCCCAACGGCAACGCCAAGGTGCTGACCTTCTACAGCAACGACTACGAACGCAGTACCACCTACCGGGTGACCGCCACCCTCGACGCGGCCGGCAAGCTCAGCGTCGACAAGACCGCATTGGCGGCCAAGGCCGAAGCCGCGCACTGAAGCGCGGGCCGGGTCGTGCCGACGTACAGGGTGGGAGCGGCGTCCTACTGGATTTCGTTCGGTCATAAGCCGCGACGGCGCCGTCTCAACCTTGCGGCGACCCCGGTCGGCCCCTTGTAGGAGCGGCATAAGCCGCGACCAAGGGACGCGCAGAGATCGCCCTGCCGACGTCACTGATCGATGCCGCGAACTATCGCGGGGTAGGAGCAGCGCAAGCCGCGACCGCCATGCTCGACCCACTGCGTAAGGACGGCGGCCCCCTGAGACGGGCCTCTGACAGACAGGCCCCGCGGCGCATGCGCACACCTCCGCCCGGCCAGGACGGTTCTAGGCTCCGATCCCGGCAACGCCCCGGCGGCAACGGAAGCCAAGCCAACCCAGACACCCCGCTTGGCCCAGATCCATACCTCACAAGCCACAGACCCAAGCCAGCCAAGCCTCCAGCCCCGCTCAGCCCGCCTGCGGTCAGGGCATCCACCCGGACGCCATCATCGGACAAATCCCACCCCAAACCGCGCCCGGCGCCGATGGCCGGGGAGGCCGCTATAATCCATCATCCCGGCCGTACCCCCGGCAATATGTAAGGAATCCCATGGCACGCGGCATCAACAAGGTCATCCTGGTCGGCAACCTCGGCAACGATCCTGAGACCAAATACACCCAGGGCGGCATGGCCGTGACCACCCTCAGCCTGGCCACCACCAGCGTCCGCAAGGACAAGGACGGCCAGACCCAGGAACGCACCGAGTGGCACCGGGTCAAGCTGTTCGGCAAGCTCGGCGAGATCGCCGGCGAGTACCTGCGCAAGGGCCGCCAGGTCTACATCGAAGGCTCGATCCGTTACGACAAGTTCACCGGTCAGGACGGCGTCGAGAAGTACTTCACCGACATCATCGCCGACGAAATGCAGATGCTCGGTGGCGGCGATGCAGGCGGCGGTGGCGGCGAACGCCCCGCGCGTTCCTCCGGCGGCGGTGGCGAGCGTTCCGCGCGCCCGTCCGGCGGTGGTGGTGGTGGCGGCGGTGGCGGTTACGGCGGCGGTCGCCAGGACTCCGCCCCGCGTCGCGAAGCGCCCCCGGCCAAGTCGAACGACTTCGGCGACGATTTCGCGGATGACGATATTCCGTTCTAGTATCGACCACAGACTAAAACGTTACATTTAGTCAAAAAGGCCCGTTTTTGCGGGCCTTTTATTTTGTCTAGAGGTTGTTGCAAGCAACTTGCAGGACGTAGAGTTCCTGCTGCCACCTGAAGTGTTGGTACATATCCATGAGCCAGAAGTCGGGCTGTCGCGTCGGCGCCGGTATCTACGCTGACCGGGACACCGCGGTGCAGGACATATCTGAGTACATCGACGGCTTCTACAACCCGCTCAGACGCATAGCTACCTAGGTGGAGTCAGCCCAGATGAGTTCGAAGCCACGCACCGGAGGCGTGGATCACGTGCCCACTAAATCCTGGTAACTCCTCAGGGTGTGAAACAGATTATCGTGGCTGTAGACCGTGCCGGCGTGCTGGCGCACGCAGTACATGTCCAAGCGGGTATTGCGCTGCCAGTCTTGCGAGAACCAGAACACCACGGTCACCCGTGCCAGCGGCAAGACGATGCTCGCGCATAAGGCGCACTGCCGCCACACACGCTCTCGTTCGAGTTGGCCCCGGGCAAGTCGCTGTCCGATGCGCAGCAGGCTGTCGGGGCGATAAGACGCTGGCGCTCGCGCACCCACCGCCACCCTCAGTCCTTGCTCAACTGTAGGTTGCGTACCCTCATTTCGCTTTCGGTCCGAGTTAGCCCGTCCAGACGGCTAGGCGGGCCGGGGTGTGGCTTGCCGGACCATGCCGGCCCCTGCGGGCGACCAAGCCCTCAGGCAGCTTTCGCCGCGCGCGATGAACTCCGGAATCGCGTCCGGGCTGCTGCGTTGTTGTTCGTACCAGGCCAGGTCGCGGCCTCGTTGGAAGGCATCGGACAGGCAGTCTGCGATGGTCCGGGCCTGATCAGCTGGCCACCAAGTCGTCAATGCGGAGGCCAGATCGTCCAGCGTCGGATCTTCGATCGTCGTGGTGAACAGGGTCCGGGCGATGCGACGCAGGCCGTCGTCCAGCGAGGCGAACAGATAGCGGGTGTCACTGCCGTGGGCGTTGTTTGCATGACGTATGAACTCGCTCAGGTGGGTGATGTCCCAGGCGGCGTTGGCGACGCCGGCGAGCGCGCGTTCGCGCTGCTCTGACCGGAGGCCCTTGAGCAGGCGTTTTCGCGGAAAGCCCGGGGCGAAGTAGTGGCACGCGAAGATTGCCGCGGGACCGGCAAGGATGAAATCGTTGTACATCCACTCGAACAGCTCGAGCGCCCGCTTCAACGGCGTCAGCGGGAGCAGTTCCAGTTGCCCGATCTTGAGCGCGGCGATGTAGTTGCAGCGCCATCGATGCAATGGCCGGGTAAGGTCGCGGTCGTCAGCAACCGCGACAGGATCGCCCAGTGAGGAGATGCTGTCGGACCGCCCCAGTGCCAGATCGATCCATGTGCGCGGGTGGGCTTTGTCCGCCAACCGGAACCGGGCGAGTTCCTCGTGCGCCGCCGCGTTTCCTTGTGCCGGCCCCAATTCGTGGTAGGCGATCGACGGCTCGATCTGGATGTCGAGGCATTGCGCGAACGCGAGCACGGCGGCTGCCAGCCGCTGCTGGTCGTCGGCGTCACCACCGGAGGTGGCCTTGGCCAGTCGGGACACGATGTTCCTGTCGGGCAGCATGACCAAGCTGACCTTGTCGACCATGCTGCCGTAGAAATGGCCTCCCAGGTGGTACATGCCGACATCGGGCGGGATGTAGCCCGGGACGAACACGTCTGCGCGTTCCAGCATCGATGCGATCTGCTGGAGCTCGTCCAGCGGAAAGTCCACCGGCAACTGGACCATGAAGGTCATGTCCTCTTCGTCTTCCATTGGCGTCTCGGATCGATGGCGGGAACCGGCCTATTGGCATTTTGGGACTAGAGACCGATCCTGCCGATCTTCGGCGTGGCGAACTGCTCGGGTTCCTTACCGAGTCGGAACGCCATCACGTACAAGGCGGTGACCGGAGCTGGGTTGGAATCAGACTGGCCTGAAGCCCATTTGACTTGCATTTTTCGCTCGGCATATCGCAACGAGACGCCCTGCGCCCGGAGCGTATCGATATGCGCCTGCAGTTCGTCGTAGATCTCAAGCTTCTGCGTCTCTGAATAAACGTCGGCACAGTCGCGGTAGTCGCGAAAGTAGTCCACCAGCGCGGCAAATTCCTCGGCGGCCTCGCGAGGCAATTCGAACGCCGGTTCTGACAGGTCCATGGCGCAGCTCTCCGCCAGCCTTGCCAACTGCCTGCCCGTGGTCAATGGCAGTACGGTCAGTGTGATGTGTTCGCGGTCAAACTTCTCCTTGGCTACCTTCAATTCATCCGTAGTCGGAATGTGGAAAGGCTTGTTCAGCACGTCGACGTCCTCGAAATCGAACGCGCTAGCGAGCGCTCGGCGCGTGTCGAAGCTGGCAACCTCACCCTTCTCGACGCGCTGGATCGTCCGCACGTTGAGGTGGGAGATTTCGGCCAACTGCTCCTGCGACCAATGCCGTAGTTCGCGAAAGGTGCGGACGCATAAGGCCAATTCCTCCGGCGTCAGCAGGCGGGATTGTGGGTTGCTCTCCGTAGTGTTCATCGGGATCCTGTATGTCCAATCGACGCCGCCGAGTATGGGAAGACGGGGCGGAAGTAAACACGACAGCGGCCCGGCAGCAGCCCGACACGGGCGACTATAGCTTGGCTGCAGGGGGGGCGGGGTCCCCGAACTCCACGGTCCGGCCCGCGCCGCCTTGCGCTCATACCAGTCGCGACCGTCCAGTCCGATACCTGGCGCCTTCGGCCAAGGGGGGCGCAGTGCCCGCGGATCGCTTGCGGCGCGACCTGCGTGACGCTAGAGGACGAGCACGGCATGATCGACTTCGTGGTTCCGTGCCAGGTGAGAAAGGCCAGTCACTGACGAAGGGAAATTACCTTGGATCGCCTCGGGGACATCATGAGAAAAATGGCGCGTAGCGAAGCGGAAGTGTTTGCCGAACTAGGTGATCTGGCTGGATCGCCAGGGTATGTCCATGCGATTGCCCAGATTTGCTGTCGCGACAATCTCGTAACGTATATCAATGACCTGAAAGCATCAGACTTGCAGAAGCTTTACAGTCCAGACCGTTTGATTCGGACCGAGATCACGACGCTTTTGGGATTGCTTGCCCGCGGCGCGATGGATACAACGTTGCCGGCAGCCGAGGTCGTGCAGGAGTACGTCCGAAGAACCGATGCGCTGATGGAAGAGCTGCATGCTGCGATCGGAGCGCCAATGTTCGATCGTGTAAGGGCCGCCGCGAAATCACCAGCTCAAAAAGCCAATGTCTGGCATGGAGAGGCGATGCGTGAGCCTATCTTCTATGGGGCTGAGTCGGCTTTCCAGTTCCAGTATCGTGATTTCGCAGTGGAGAAATACGGTCGGGACGATCCCTGGCTGCAGCAGGCAAAAGGCTTTTCAATCGGAGAGGCGAGAACCATCGCCGAGGCGATGTGTGTGTTGCTGGTCGAGAAAGCGACGCATATCCACGCCGAGATGAAAAGGTCTGGCGAGTCTCCAACGACTTGGCTCCCTGCTTTCGAGCAGCATCCCGACGAGATTGCGCAGCGGGTGAACGTCCCCGTCGAACGGGTTCGTGCTTTCTTGGCCGCTTTTACCATGCGTGGCGATAATGCCAAGTTTCGATCGGTAAGTGATTTCAACTCGTTGGCCGAATCGCCTCTCCTCGCAATTGACGGAGGTCGCGTGCTTCTGTTCCAGAGCTACAGCCTCTACGAGGCACTATATGATTCTCCATTCTATTGGATGATGGGAGATGACGTCTATCGTCCGACCGCTGCCAAGCATCGAGGCGACTTCACCGAGGCGTTCACGGCTCGGCGGATTGAGCACGTGTTCGGCACGGACCACGTTCATCGCAACGTCAATCTCGTCCATGGAAAGAATAAGATCGTTGCCGAAATAGACGTTCTGGTCGTGTTCGGCGACAGACTGATCGTCGTGCAGGCCAAATCGAAGAAGCTGACTCTGGAGGCGCGGCGTGGCAACGACGGTCAGTTGCGAAAGGACTTCGCCGGCGCCATCCAGACCTCCTACGGCCAAGCGTACCTGTGCGCCGACAAGATCGTTTCCGGTGAATGCAGGCTGGTGAGAGCTGATGGCAAGGAAGTCGCGCTCCCGTACTCGCCGAAGGACATCTTCATCTTCAACGTAATTTCGGATCACTACCCGGCGCTTGCGTTTCAGACGAGGCAATATCTGGAATATCAGGAGACAGCGCAGATCCGATCTCCGTTTGTGATGGACGTATTCCTGCTCGACGCTCTCACCGAGATGCTGGATAACCCGTTGCGGCTCCTGAGTTACGCCAAGCATCGAGCGGATAACACGCAACGTCTCGCATTGAGTCACGAGTTCACGGCACTCAGCTTCCATCTCAAGAGAAACCTGTGGATAGAATCCAAATACGACGCGGTGATGTTGGACGACGACATTGCGATCGATCTGGACTTGGCGATGATGGTGCGGCGGGACAATGTGCCAGGGCCGCCAACTCCTGATGGCATCCTCACCCGTTTCGCTGGAACACTTTTTGAACGACTGCTGGAGCAGATCGAGGAAGATCCGAATCCACTCAGTCTTGAGCTCGGATTGACATTGTTGAAGCTGGGGGAAGATTCCTGCCGGGCCATCGATCAGGGACTTAAGTTCATCACTCGCCAGACCAAGATGGATGGCAAGACACACGACTTCACTGTCGGGGGGGCAGAGGGTGGTATCACGTTTCATTGCAATGTCGAGCCTTCCGATGCGGCAATGGCGAAGCTGGGTAACTATTGCAATCTTCGGAAGTACGCCGAGCGTACACGGCAATGGATAGGGGTTTCCTTGAACTACGAGGCCGGCCTGCAGTTTGGTGTCTACCTGGACAATGAATGGAAGCAATCGGACGAAATGGATGCGGCTACGGCGGGAATGCGCAAGCCGATGAAGCCGGCAGGCTTCACGCGGGCGATCGGAAGTAACCGCGTACGTAAAGTCGGGCGCAACGATTCTTGCCCATGCGGAAGTGGCAATAAGTTCAAGAAGTGCTGCATTGATATTTTCGATAAAAGCCGATAGCCGAATCGCCACAGTCAAAGGAATCTGCGTCCCGGCGTATCGCCGTCGTGCTCGCGGGCTGGGCCGCGCGCCTCGGGCTAGTCGCGGCCATTCGGCTTTGATCCCTGATGCCTGCGGTCGTGACCGACCTGCGCGCTCCGCTTGCCATAAGGTGCTGCCTTGGAAATCCGAGGCAGTTTTTCGGAAATGTGGTGGGCGATCTTGCTCGGTCCGGTAAGGGTGATCTGTGGTCAAAATACTGGCGAAACAACAGCCGCTTCATATGTCAGGCTCGCACGCAATTCAAGCGGGCGGGTGCGTCAAGTTTCCCTGAACTGGAACTTTGAGGCGATGTATTTCGCGGAACTCTCAATGTATGGGAACACGGTGCTTTCATTGATATTGAGCTGATCAAGCTGTTTGAGAACGGCACGCTTGTTCGATACGCCAATGCGCTGGACCGAGATTTCCGGGGTTCCAACTTCATCTAGGGTCGCGTCATGGCCGAACAGCAGGAACGCCCCCGACTGGAATGCGATCCGACTGTTGGTGTGCTTTCCCTTGACGCAGATAACCGAGCGGAGATGACGCGGGTCCAACCGGCTCTCGAAGAAAGGCTTCTCTTCCTTGACGAAATGCAGCAGTCGTTTCACTGCTAGCTGCTGATTGAACTTACGAACATCGTTGCTGGTGTAGTCAATAGATTCCTTCGAATCCTGCGGAAGCCGGCTCAGGTTAGCGATGCAACTGGCGGTATCCGAATCGAAGTATTTGATCTGGCTCCGATCCATCGAGAACACGACTACTTCGCCATCGTCGTCCGGATTGCTCTTGCAGGTGAAGTAAAGCGCGATCAGTGGGTTTGAGGTGATGTCGAGTAATCGCGCAGGTAGCGAATAGTGTTGCATCCTGACGAGTCGGTCGAGGGTATAAACGTCGCCGTGGAAATCGACGGAATTAGAGACTAGCAACTCTCGATACATCCGATCCTCGGCGTCCCGGTAAATGAAGTTTCCACGTTCGTCTTTTCGAAGGATGGATGGTTCGAGTCGGTATTTGGCGCGGTTCGAGTGCCCGCGATAGAATACCTCGCGGCCGTGATAGTTCATGTCCAACACGTTCTCAATGAACGCGCCGACGCTACCGGCTTGGAATTCCGGGGGTGAGGCCGGTGGTAGATCCGCTTTTGCAATCCTGGGGCTTGCCGAGGCGCCAGGGACGATTCCGGCAGCGATCAGTACCTCGAAAAGATCCTCGTCCTTGATCGCCCAATGGGTCCGGTTGAGTTCCCAGTTGCGGATGTCCAAAGCCGTCTGCAGGGGTTCGATCCGCTCGAAGGGGATGGGCGGAATCTGAGGATCTAATTCCGGCTGGACGTAGAGCAGGCTCCCATTTCCGCGAAGTTTGACCGACTTCAGGCGCCCAACGCGCATCGGCTCGTCGGTGCCTTCATAAGCAAACAGGCACGGTAGTTCCATCAATGCTCTGAGTTGTAGATCCTTTAGCTCGCGGAAGCTGGCCGCAATATCATCGCTGGTGTACTCAAGGAACCGGCCGCGAGGGTACTCGTAGCCGGGAAGATTCCAGGCGCCATCGCTGGCAGTGACAAGGAAGTTGAACATGTGCTTAGAGAACTGCCAGGACTTTATCTACGGCAGACAATAGCAGAGCCCCGTCCCAACTTGGCGATCTCGGTTTTCCGGCGTGCTGCCTCACCCATGACCGCGGTCCTGTTCGTTTGAATTAATGCGCCAGTGGAGAAGTTACTGCGGTCCTGTCACGACGGCTTGCAGCCAAGTATCCAGCATGCCGAGGCGAACGAACTCGATCGACGTGGGATACGGTGGACTGCGCATCCAGTAAAAGATGCGGGGGCATACATACAGATCGATGATAGTGGCCTGTGCCAGGTTGGGTGCTGGCCAGCCCAGAAGCGTCCTAAGACGCTCCGCGTTGCTCGTAAGGAACTGCCTGCGCCGATTGATCTTGCCAAGGTGGCCGTCTGTCATCGCCTTTCCGAAAATGTGTTCACGCAGCCGGCGCGCGTCCTTGAAGCTAAAGGCCGGCTTGTTGAACTTGCATTCGATGGTCAGCCACAGATTGCGTTCGGGGCAATAGGCGAGCACATCGTAGTCCCCGATATCCTCGTAGGACTCCTTGGGGAAGCGATGCTTGAAGTTGATCCCGTGCTGAACATGCGCCACGTGCCGCCGGCAGATCTCGAATGCGCGAGCCTCCAGTTCAAGTTCGGCGCGTCGCTTGATGGATGCGCATACCTCCTCGACATGCGACCACGGGAGGTCAGCGGGAGGATACCCTTCCGAAAAGGATGCCGCCCAGATGCTGTGTGCGCGACTTGCAGCCGCCGCGCCCCATGCCAGTTGTCCGTCATCGAGTTGGATCAGCGGCCGGATCGAGTACCGGTGATCTCGTTTCCGGTG
This sequence comes from Lysobacter sp. 22409, assembly GCF_052045105.1. Lineage (NCBI taxonomy): Bacteria > Pseudomonadati > Pseudomonadota > Gammaproteobacteria > Lysobacterales > Lysobacteraceae > Lysobacter > Lysobacter sp. 22409. Next base: position 37,644 of record NZ_JBQEOE010000026.1, read on the forward strand.
CTCCCAGATCGGAACATCCGACTCCTCGATGTCCCGGCCCACAAGGAGGCGTATGCGCTGAGGATTCAGCACGAGGAATTCCACCACCTTCCGCGCAACCGGTTCTGACATGTCCTGGATGGTTTTCGCCAGCTCGGCGACGAGGACGTCGACGGTTGCCCGATAGGACAGGTGCAGATCATCCGGTCGCCCATTGACGGAAGGCCAGCGAGATAGGATGACAAGCGCGTGCAAGAGGTGGGTCAGGGTGAACCCCGAATCAAGGAACAGGGCCTCGTCGAGCTGCCGGGCCTCGCTATCGTTGAGTGATGAAATTTCATCGCCGGCCGTACCCGCGCCAAGCTTCTTATCCGCGATCTCACGATCGTAGGTTTCATTGTTGCCAGAGGCATAGAAGACCTCTGGAACGAGGCTGGAGTCGAGCTCGATTCCGCCGACATCAATCGCGTTGTGCAGGGTGTCGCTTGCACCGTGTAGCACCATCAGCCAATCAACTTCAGCGATCAGGCTGGTGACCGCATCGAAAGTGGGTACTTCGAGTCCCGAAGAATGCGACGAATGGACGAACTCCAACAGATACCGATAGTTCCTCGCGTTAGTAATGAAATCGTGATGGGCTTTGACCAAATCGCTTTGACGGTCGAAGTCCACTTCGTGGGTCAAGCTCATCTTGAGTCGATGTTCGCGGTGATCATAGTCAGCGACCAAGGCGTCGAACTGCTCGAGGGAAAAAATAATCAGTGGTGTCCTCGCGAATCGATTGATCTTCTGATGGACGAGATCGCGATAAGCATCGCGGGCCGGATCAATGATCGCCTTGGCATCGGTAAGCTCGTACCGTCCTGGCTTCGTGCCAAGCCTCTCGAATGTCACAGCGAGCTCCCGCCGGGCAGCCTTGAACTGCGACGGTGACGGCAATGCCGGATCGGTATGGTCGGGGACGTCCACCACTCTTTGCATCTCGCTCATGGTGAACCGGGGCAATCGATCACTGGAACTCAGGATCAGCGCGACGGTTTCCTTGGTAAGCAGAATGTCGGTAAGGTTCGCCAGGCCGCTCACCCACGCGGCTAGACTCCCTGCCTCGAACCTGGCGTCTTTGGCATCCATCAGTCCGCGGCGAACTTGAGCCAGGTCAACCTCAACTCGCAGGGCAAGGGATTCTGGCGCGTCCTTAAGAATTTCCCACGCGGTCAGTAGGGGCGCATCGACGTCATTGTCATCGCCCTTCATCTGCGACGGCAGGGAGCTCTCTCGCGCAAGGCAGTGCGTCACAACTCGCCTGCGCAATAGCTCGGCGGGAAGCAGGTCGCGGCGTTGATTGACCGAATCGGCCAGGCAGTGGATAAAGGCTTCGAGAATACTTCCATCCTCGACCATCAGGTGCTGCGAGATCGCATCGAGCATGAAGTGCACGCTGGCGGTGGCCAGCTCCGCTGTCCATGCCAGACGCGAGTCCGCCCTGCTGGTCATGCGAAGCAGTCCGTCCGATCCGTTCTTGGGGTCGAGCTTCCAGGTAGTCGGGTCGTCGTCCGGAAACCTAGCCGGCGCGGCTTGCCAAAACAGCTTCTCCTGCTCGTAACGCCAGTTCGAGCCTGAATGGGGGTCGAGAAAGATCATCGTGGGCTCGATGGCGCCCTCGATCAGCAAGCCATATGAGTGCCTGAACATGGCGAAGAGGTCTACTGGGCCAACGAACGGCCCCATCTGCGCTTGTGGATGCATATCCATAAAGTCGAAATACGACGCCAGTTCCTTGGCATCGCTGACGGCGCTGGTAATCGAGAGGAAATCGGACAGGAACAGCTTTCGTGCTGAAGAACGTGGAACAGAAATTGGTTCCGGGGCAGTCGATGATTGCTCGATCACCGCGATCAGCTTGATAGAAGCCGTATCGAAACCGCCCGGTGCGTCCGTCCCGAACACGACCAAGTCGTTGATGGACAGGTCCATGGCGATAAGGGCGCCCTCCTGCCTGAGTATCTCCAATAGCGCACTTTCGATTTTGTCCAGCAACGCGAGCCTATCCTTGCTCAGGACTACTATCATCCAAAGTGACGAGCCATGCGCGAGAAGGGCTGGGACCTCCAAGAAACTGCGCTTTCCATCCCTGAGGGCGATCCGATATGGACCAACCGCCGCGTGGCGGATGCGACCTTTAATATGGGGCGCAAGCGCGGCCGCGACCTGGCGTTCCAAGAGAGGTGGTGACTGCAATGACCGTCTATCCCAGAACTGAATGACAGTGCTGGCCGCGTCGCGCGGCGCTACCGGAAGCAATTTACCGGCGATGTCCAGAAGGACGTATGGCAGGACAGTTCCGGACATGATTGCGTTTCCGAAATCCTGATGTTTCCTTTTCATCCCGGGTTGCCCTTGGCGCAAAATCAACTCGGGGCTGATCGCGAGTTGGCCTGCCAACTCGGACAGCCTCGGAAGTGCGGACATGCACTGTCGCCAGAAATCCTCGCTCGGGACGTGCAACGCCCCAAAAGCGGCGGAGTCGTCGGCGTTGGATGCGGGGTGCTCTACGAGGGACAACAAGCGATCCTGCAGTAGCAAGACGCTATCCATGTCCTGCAGTTCCGAACTGCCTGCCATGTGCCGCATCCGGAAGGCGTCGATGAAATCAGTGATGCGTTCGCACGAGCCGCCGTAGAAGACCCGGAGGATTTCTGCGCCCCTGACGTACCTGACTTCGCCCCAGTCCGGTTCTGGCTCGTAGTCCTCCAGCATGGGAAACGAGGGCAAGTGCCTATGGGCTTCCGAGATGAAGGCCCGAAAACCGTCGTAGCTGTCGATCCGCCGCTCAGGTGAAAACTTGTCTGCCTCAATCGATGCGAAGATGGTGGATGCGAGTCAATGCTTGACCTGTGCAGAAAGATTAGGCAGCCAGAGTTCAGATGCAAGCAGAGAAACAAAGACGTCCCTTGCGTTGAAGCCCGAAAAGAGGTCGGCCAGGGTGGCCCACGAAGAAGCGAACCCTTGATCGAGGGCGTCTGGCACAGGAAGCCTTGCGTATCCAGGATGCTTGCCCTGCTTCTTCCGCTTCTTCTTCTTCTTCTTCTTCCGTGGCTTGGACATTCCCATCCCCTATTGATCGGTCCGGCCACCCCATTGTCACCATTTGCCACGCGGCGCGGTACAGAATCACGGGGCGCAGTGGATGAGTCAGCGTGTGCGCTCACTCAAAGCGCGTTTGGTTGCCGTGCTGACCTTGGTCTGGTTCGGCGTGGGACGGGCGTTGCGCCCGCTGGAATCGATCAGCCAGGAGCTGGCAGAACGCGAGCCGTCTGATTTGCGCTCCGTGGCCATCCCGGCGCCGGCGGAGGTCAAGCCGATGGCCGCGGCATCGCGAACGAGATGTAGCATCACTTGTTCCAACAGCCGAATTTGGAGGCCAATCTGGCAGAGCTTCACCAAGTCCGAGCTGGTTCATTTAAAGTGGGCTCGTTCACTGGCGAGCGGCTCAGTCTTGAGGCCGGTTCGACTATGCTTAGGGCCCTCGTCCGACGTGCGGATTGTGTTTGTTGTATTTCGGACAGCAGACGTCGTTAAAAAACTCGAAAAGCAACTTAAAGTCGGCCACTTCTGTCTCGCATGTGGATATATCTGGTTAATTTTAAAGGAATTGTCGGGGCTTCGTATAGCGTTTGGTGGTTAGAGCCTTTTTGAGGTTTACATGGTTTAGATGTCAGGTTATGTGCCCTGACTGATAGCTAGCTAGAAGCTAAAATAAGCTGCTTGTTAAAATGAGAAGCCACCCCCTTCCATGAAATTGGGGTGGCTTTTTTTATATTTGAAATGTAGCGAAATAATCATAAAGGGCTTCGTAAAGAGTTATTGCAGTTTCGAGATTGAGGAGGCGTGTCCACGTCTGAAGGATTGAACATGAAAGTCTGCGATGGGTATGCGAGCGTCTGATCGCGAAAGTTTTATTACACAGACACAAGGAGGGCGGTAAGTGGCTTATGTCGCGCTATAGGGAGCACGCGCGGAGTCTAATCGCCTAGTCCACGTAAGCCGACCGCTTTACGACACCGCATCCGCAGAGGTCAACGATAGATCGCGCTACTTCGGCGTGATCGAATGGACCTGGGTGCTGTCCGGTCTGCATCGGATGGCAACGCCGACTGGCGAGAAGCGTAGGCCGAACCCGAATACGACTGGGAGGTAAGACCTCGGCGGATAGTGTGTCCGCAAGTACTGCTGTAGAGCGAACAAAAAGGGGCGCATCGATTTATGGTCGATGCACATTTTTTGTAATGGGCGACGCGCCGTTCGCATCACGCCGAATCTTACCGTTCGTCGGATTTCGTCCGTAAACCTGTCCGGAACAGCTGGCGTGGTCCGTTTCAATACACGATAGGAACGGCGCAGGTGAGGAAACACAGTAAACGCAGGTTCACGCGGCTGAGGGACGGAGATGTGCAAAACGCCTATTGCCCAGATAATCTTGGCTATTGCTGTTCTGGTAGTGATGCCATGCGCCCACGCCGCGCCGCCCAAGACCTGGTCGCGCATTGTCGGTAACTTCTGCATCGAAGGCATTCCCGATACCGCGAAGAAGATCGAGCAAGCCGAAGAGAGCAACGGTGTCGTGATCGAGCAGTTCGATATCGACTACAAAGCTGATGCCTCTTCTTATCCCGCAATGATGCGGGTGTTTCGTGAGCAGCCGAAGGCCTCGAACGTACTGACATCGTGTTCGCAATTGCGGGGCGAGGTGGTCCTGCAAGGGCGTATCAAGGTACTGTGGATTCGGCGCGCCCGTGCAACTGTTTCTAGCACGCCCAGCTATTTCGAAGTCGGTCGCGTTCCGGGTAGTGAGCTGAAGGCGGAACTAACGCGAGTCGATTCATCGCTAGCCCCGTTGTATGGCGGCAACTTGCAACTGGGTGGGCAAGGCGGTATCGGCAACAGCCGACGTGCATGGCTCCGCAATGTGGGCGTTATCCAGGCCTCCACTGGCGCGGAGAGCATGGGCGCACTGGACATAGAAACCTGGGGGCGCCATCTTTCCGGAGCCAAGCTGCAATTGCCTGGCAACGACGAGACGCACACGGTCAATCTGTCGGCGGGAAATGCCAACATCGTCATACGCTCGCAATTGGACGGCAGCGCCACCGAGTTGATACACGGTGCGCTGCGGGGAGGGCCCTTTACTTTCCAACTGGATGCATTGAGTTTGCCCACGGCAAATCTCAAGGGCGTCGCGCTCAAGGCCGAGACGTTGGTGCTGAGCGCCGACGAGCTGGGTGCATCCCTGCATATGACGAACCTGCGCTACACGGCTGAAGGTGGCCTGCTGGGAAGTCCGGATACGGTGGCACGCCTGAGCCAAGTCGCTGGGACCGGCGCGCGCCTTTCGTCATCGCTTCGACAAGGCGCCGAGTACCTGGCCTTCACCGATCCTGAGTTGTTCGCTCACGCCGCCAGGGGGCGCGATTGCGCCTACGCTTATAGCCGAGTGGATCTAACAGCGGCGAACACCTGTGTGGTCCAGACCGAGTATGCAAACCGCGACGGATTCGCGATGGAGTTCTTGGCGCATGGGCCGGCGAGCACGGTAGCCAAGGAAGCGTTCGCGGCGGCGGGTGAGGTGCGCTGGTCGCTCTCGAATGCGGATAGTCTGGACACGTTAAGCGGATCCTTCGAGCGGCCGCGTGCCACGCTGGGTGCGCTGCAACTGGATGCAGGTCGGGTGGACTTCGTGCAGCCGTTCAAGAACGGCCCCGTGCTGGAAATTCCGTTCTCGGTTTCCATCGGGCCCGCGAGTGGAAGCTGGGATCTCAGAGCCGAACCCGGCCGAGCGGTGATCAAGGGGCAGCTGGACGAATTGCTGCTTAGGGGCACCGTCGGCATTCCATTGGAAACACCGGACGACTGGATCATCAGAATTAGGCAGGATGACTTCCGTTTCGGCGGCGGTGTGGCCGCCGAATTACAGCCGCACATCTACGGAGGCACTCCCTTGCTGGCGGTGGGCACGCAGCTGGCGTTCCGTTCTGACAGCGACGTGGCTGTTACCCGGCAACAGGCTAGGGGCAGCGTGTACACCCGCGTATCCGCGTTCGGGCTATCGAACATGGACATTGAGTTGGGAGAGGGCGCTGAGGCACTGGTCGTCGAAGGCCCGCTGAAGTTCGAGGCTGGTGTTGAACTCGGATACCTGCTGGACAATGGGACCGCGTCCATTCGATCTGGCAAGGTGGATGCGCAGCACTTGCACGTGCGCACCAAGCCCAACCAAGTGGGCGACTTTGGCCCCGTGCGTGTGCAGGACGCCGACTTCCAGGTGGCTCGCATCGCCGCGGAATTCCGTCCCGCTCAAGAAGCAGGCACACTTGAGGTCAACGATGTCCAGCTAGCGGTAGGCGCCATCGAGCAGAAGCCCGATGTCGGTGCGGATCAGTTCCGATGGGCGGGCGATCTCGTCGGGCCGTTCACGGTCAAAGCATTGCACGCGAAGCTCGCGCCTGATCAGCCCGGTGGCGCGCTAAAACTGCGCGAGGTGTCGTTGGAGAACGTGTCACTGACCCTGGCGCAGCCTCGCGTGGGCCAGGACGATGCTCTGAATTTCCGCGGTCGCTCGCTGTCGTTGGCCTTCGACCTGATCTCCGAGGCCGAGGTTAGGGGCAAGTTCGACATGGCTGATGCGAGCATCGTGGCGAACGTGGATAAGGGGGATATCCACTTGCGCGATGCCGATCTTGCACTGATCCTCACCGGCGGCCCGTTGAATTCACCCAATGGGCATGGTCGACTGGCTACCCGCGCGGCGGATGTCAGGCTGGATGCCGACATGGAGATCAAGGAGGCGTGCGAGGGGGAGCCGCACTACCGATCCTTGCCAATACAAATTGACTTTCATATCGAGAGCCTGGACATGGCGCTCGCGATCCAGGCGGGAAGATTGAATGGTCGCGGAGAAGCGGGTGTATCCCACTCGTTAATCAAGAATACGGGGACATATGACTGTCCGAAGCAGATCGTGGACTGGCCGATCGTGAAGGAAGTTCGCGCGAAGTTCAAATACCCGTGCCCCACTTGGCGAAAGCCACTGCGCATGTGCGATGGCTGGACCACCGTGATACCCGAAGTGCGAGTAGGCGTCGATCGCGAGTTCAAGATTCGTCATCTGTATGCTGCTGGAATATTTAGGGAAATTGGCATGGAGATCAGCTCGGATGGTGAAAGCGCTACGAAGTTCAAGCGATGCTTTCGATCCGGTATTTTCGTGCCATTGATTGACGTTAGCTATTACGTCAGGCCAAGGACCAGCCTCCGGGTCGCAGACGAGATTATTGACGAAATGACGGACGCGTTTGCTCGACCGTTAACAACGGCGCTTGTCAGCGGGATTACAGGTACGATCAGCAATACGCTCATGAATGAGCCCCTGACCAGGAGTTTTCTGGGAGGTCTATGCATATGAGTCGTCTTTTCGGGAGTTGGACGGCTGGGCTCCTTTTTGCTTGCTTGTATACCGACGTGTCCGCGAAGGCAGCCGATATCGCGCCGGTGTCCACCGAGATGCCCGCCGTAAAGGTCGCGTGCCGCCCCATCAGCTTGCCTGTTGTCGCCGCCGACGCAACTCTGGAGCAACTGTCCGAGAACGCGGGAAAGGTCGCTGCTCTTCTTGATCTTGAGCGGAAAAACTGGCACAAGGCCGCGCGTATGGCGAAGGTCACCGGGGCCGGAAACCTTTATCTCAATCTGTCGATGCCCACGGAAGATACGCAAGGCGCAGTGAGTGAGGGTCAGATGTGCGCCGTGGTAACGGGGGGCGATGACCCAGCTCCAGGGCTCGTGGTCCGGGAACAAGAACAACAGCCCGGCTTTGCCGGTTACTGCGTAGATGCGGATCCCGAGGCTTGCATGGAAAAGGTTTTCGCCGCGCTTCAGTTCTCGGTGAAAAATCCCTGGCCGCGGCTGCCGATATACAGCCGATGGGTCAAGTCGACTCCACCACCGACGACGTCCGACGAGGTCATCGGATATCTCTCCACTACTCATCTGGAACTGGTGGATCCGCCCGATGAGGAAGGCGATTGGCGCGAGCGGCAGTTCAACGGCGTAACTGCCTGCGGCGATGCGGGTTGCCCTGCCGTTGTGGGAACGGTCGACTCAATCGAAAGCGAAGGCATCGCTTGGTTCCTCCGGCTGTCCGCCGAGGAAATGCCGAAGCCTTCGTCGCCCCTTAACAATACCGGAGCAAGCAAATGAAGCACAGGATGGTTGGCTGTCTGGCTCTCATGCTGCCATCCTTTTTGATGACAGCCCTGCTGGGGTTCGCGCCGCTCGCCATGTCCGGCCCCAAGGAGGAGGTGCGGGATCTGCTGCCGCTGTGGCGAGACAACGCCCCCCTCTGCCAGGGGGCTCCATCAGCGGAGGGCTGCGAGGATGGCGACATGACCCTGTTCAACGGGTTACTGTGCGCCTCAGGAGAAGCGCTGGGTTGCCGATCCGTGGCGGAGGCGCAGGACGAATCTGGACGATGGCATCGCTCCGTTCGATTCCGCCATCACCCGGAGTTGCGCAAAGACAATTCCTTTTCTTGGGATATGGCCCTAGGTGTCCAGTTGTATGCCGTCACCAGCGGCGACAAGGACGCGCTGGAGCGCTGGTTGAGCTGGGTCGAGCGTAGCAGGCCCTGCTTGACCATGTTGCCATTCGAAGGTCACAACTACTGCCTAGTACGCGGCATCCCGCGCTGGTGCACGGACGACACGGAGAAAGGTTGTACCGCCAAGCCACAGAGCTTGGCGCTGCTTTACCGCACCGTACAGTTCTTGGGGGCGAAAGTGCCGTCTCCAGCGGAAAACACGCCGCCGGATGGTCTCGGTGGCATCGTGGTTCGGAGTGCGATCGAAGAGGCGCGTGAAGCCAATGCTGCACTTAGTTTGGAAAGACTGTTCGCCGCCACCCGCGACCTGCAGCCGGAGCTGATCCTCATCGATGCGGCAGTCAATCGCGAAGGCTATCCGCGCCACCTCACCGCGACGGAAATCCTGCTTTTCCGCGCGACCGGCAGCAGCGTTCCCGATGTGGACTATGCCGCGATCGTCCTGGCGCGCCGCGAACCTCATAACGCATTCTTCGCCTACCTAGTCAGCGGCCCGAACGATGAAGTTGCGAGAAAATTGTTGGCTCTGGCGCCGCGCACAGCGTCAGATTTACCCGCTCACAAGGCCGACTGGACTTGGCAGCGTGCAGGTCACGAAGAAGCCTGGAAGCGGGCGAAGCTGTGGGACTTTGTGTTCATGGGCAATCTTGCGACTCGTGACTCTCTTATGGTTTCGACTGCTTCTTCTCAGTCGGCGAGTGCATTGCAAACTTGGACAGCCCCTTGACCGGATCTGCTATACGAATGGGGGGAGCACTACAGCGCATATAATGAAGATGCCGATCTTGTAGTGATCGGGAATCAAGTCCGTGATCAGAACGAAGTGCCATGGGATCTAGCCGGCCGGCAGTCGGCCTTGCCGGAGTGGCTCTATAGATGCAGAGAAATGTTTATTTATGGCCTGAAGTGAAGCCGGTAGGGTAGGGGACAGGAAAAGTCATCGTTCTTAGTGAGGAGCGACTTCCGAATCAAAGCGGATACTAGCGAGTGTAGTCGCCATTTCTTTACGAGAAATGGCTGAAACTCGTGACCTCCTTTTGGCCACGGATCTGAATCACGTGCACTGGAGCGGAGCGACGTTCGACGGCTGAGCCATCAGCATCACGCTTCCGCTTCAAACGTTCAATACAGGCGAAGCGGTCGGGCGCGTGGTCGAATTAGGAGAGATCGACGACAGCCCGCCCCGTCCACTATCCGCAACTGCGAATCCAACATCACCAAGTCCACGCAAGCTCTAGGCTCCAGGCGACCGCGGTCCCTCAGGCCCAGGTTAGTTGGCCGGGTAGGTCGATACGTGATGCGCGGCGTCGGCGAGGTCCAAGCCGACTTCGACCAGGTTGCGTAGTGCCTGATCCATCGTCAGTGCGCTGCCGGCGAGCGAGCCGCTGGCGAGGCGCACTCGGCCGAGGCATTTGTGTACGAGCTGGGAGCCCAGTGCGCATTCACCGTCGGGCATGCTGGTGGCGTCGGTGACGGCGTACAGGCGCGGGGTGGCGCGCACGGCGAGGTAGATCGCGCCGGGGTACACATGCTGCAGGTCGCGAATCAGTTCGGCCTATTCGGCATGGGCAAGGGCGGCCGCGGCGATGCCGGGTTTGTAGTGGTCGACGCCGGTCATGCCCGTTGAAACAGTAAGCGGTGAAGCTGGCCTCGGCCTGGCTGTTCTGCAGCGACAGCGATTGCTTGCGCAGCAGTCCGCGGGTGAGCAGCGCGCCCAGGCCCGAGGCATCGGCCAGTTCCCATGCGATGTTCAAACCGTTGTCATCACCGTGACGATCACCGCATTAATCGGAAATGGGCGACTTGACACGCGGGTCGTCGCGCACCACAGTCGGCAGCGTCCTATAGCGCTGCACATGCATGCAGCGCACTGCGCGGATCAACAACTGACCGCACAACGATCGTCATTGTTCTCTGGGGGGAACGGCCGCGCCGCAACAGGTTTGCCGCGTGGCTCGAAAAGGTCGGCGCTTCCGCGCCCGCCTCCTTCCCTATCCACCAGGTATCTGGAGAACACACCTAATGAGCATCCGATTGACAGGAATCTTGCTGTCCGGCGTTTTGCTGGCGGCCTGGCTTTCGCCCGCGCGCGCGCAGAGCGTCAGCTGCGCGGGGATCGCCGAATGGAATGCGGCCACCATCTATAACGCAGGCAGCAAGCTCGTCTATCAGGGGCGGCTGTACCAGGCGACTATGTCGATCTGGAATACACCGCCCACGCACTGCCCCAGTTGCGGCTATTACCAGGATCTGGGTGCCTGCAGTGTTGGCGGCAATCAGCCGCCAACGGTCGCGTTGACCGCACCGGCGAACGGCGCGACCTTCACCGCAGGTGCCACCATCACCGCTACGGCGAATGCCGCCGATGCCAACGGCACCGTCGCCCAGGTGCAGTTCTTCCGTGGCAGCACCTCGCTCGGCATCGATACCACGTCCCCCTACAGCGCGAGCTGGGCCAATGCGGCCGCGGGCAGCTACGCGATCACTGCGGTCGCTACCGACAACGAGGGCGCCACCACTACGTCGGCCGCGGCCAACATCACCGTCAATTCCGGGACGCCCGATACCACCCCGCCCAGCGTGCCGGCGGGACTGGTCGCGACGTCGGTGACGTCGTCCAGCGTCAACCTGAGCTGGAACGCTTCCACCGACAACGCGGGCGGCAGCGGCGTCGCCGGCTACGACGTCTACCGTAATGGCACGCTGGTCGGCTCGCCTGCCGGTACGTCCTTCAGCAACACCGGCCTGGCCGCATCCACGGCCTACACCTTCCGCGTGCGCGCCCGCGACAACGCCGGCAACGCCTCGGCACAAGGCACGCAGATCAGCGCGACCACCAGCGCCGGTGGCGACAACAGCTTGCCGCGCCATGCGCTGGTGGGCTACTGGCACAACTTCAGCAATCCATCCGGCCCCACCTTCCCGATCAGCCAGGTCTCCAATGACTTCGACGTCATCGTGGTTGCCTTCGGCGACGATGCGGGCAACGGCGCCGTCAGTTTCACGGCCGATCCGGGCGCCGGAACCGAAGCGCAGTTCAGGGCCGACGTGGCCGCGGCGCGCGCGCGTGGCAAGAAGGTCGTGCTGTCGCTGGGCGGCCAGAACGGCACGGTGACCCTGAACAATGCGACGCAGGTCGCCAACTTCGTCAACAGCATGGAGGACTTGATCCGCTACTACGGTTTCGACGGCGTGGACATCGACCTGGAAAGCGGCGCGGGCGTCTACCACGGCGCGGCTGTGCAGACCAACCTGGTCACGGCCATCAAGCAGCTCAATACGCGCATCGGTCCCTCGTTCTACCTGTCGATGGCGCCCGAGCACCCGTATGTCCAGGGCGGCTTTGCTGCGTACAGCGGGATCTGGGGCGCCTATCTGCCGATCATCGACGGACTGCGCCAGGAGCTGGACCTGATCCACGTGCAGTACTACAACAACGGCGCGCTGTATTCGCCGTACAGCCAGAACGGCTTGCCCGAGGGTTCGGTCGACATGCTGGTCGGTGCCAGCCTGATGCTGATCGAGGGGTTCAGGACCAATAACAACACCGGCGTCGTGTTCAACGGCCTGCGGCCGGACCAGGTGGCGTTCGGACTGCCCTCGGGACCTTCCTCGGCCAACAGCGGGCTGGCGTCGCAGACCACGATCGCCAATGCTCTGAATTGCCTGACACGGCTGCAGAGTTGCGGAACCATCCGGCCCCAGCAGGCCTACCCCAGCTTCCGTGGCGTCATGACCTGGTCGATCAATTGGGACCGGCACGATGGTTTCATCTTCTCAAGGCCGGTGCGGGCGACCTTGAACACCTTGCCCTGACCGGCAGCGAAAGGTCGGGGGGGGCGGGCAACGCTTCGCCCGCCCTCCAACTTCTTCCTACTCGGCGCCCTTGGTGGGCGCCGATTTTTTGTGTCGCTTCCCGGTAAATGCACTCCGGCCATACCAGGGGTCTCTGTCTTCTTTCAAGACGATCCTCCCACGCCGGATTGTTTGCGCGACCGCACTCAGTTTCGCTCGCTCGCAGTAATCGGTCGCCAAGTAATCCACCTCGCGCTGCCGCTGGAGGCGCCCGCTTGAAACGCGAAGCAGTTGGGGGCAGGGGAGCGATCAAGCCAGCCTGATAGTCCGCCCGGCAACCACCACCTGCACCACCCGCAACTGCGAATCCAGCACCACCAAGTCCGCGCAAGCGCCGGGCTCCAAGCGGCCGCGGTCGCTCAGGCCCAGGTAATCGGCAGGGAAAGTCGAGACGCGATGCGCGGCGTCGGCGAGGTCCAGGCCTACTTCGACCAGGTTGCGCAGGGCCTGATCCATCGTGAGTGCGCTGCCGGCGAGCGAGCCGCTGGCGAGGCGCACGCAGCCGAGGCATTTGTGCACGCGTTGCGAGCCGAGTGCGTATTCGCCGTCGGGCATGCCGGTGGCGGCGGTGGCGTCGGTGACGGCGTACAGGCGCGGGATGGCGCGCACGGCGAGGCGGATGGCGCCGGGGTGCACGTGCTGCAGGTCGGGGATCAGTTCGGCGTATTCGGCGTGGGCGAGGGCGGCCGCGGCGATGCCGGGTTTGTAGTGGTCGACGCCGGTCATGCCGTTGAACAGGTGGGTGAAGCCGGCGGCGCCGGCGCGCAGTGCGGCCAGGCCTTCTTCGTAGGTGCCGGCGCTATGGCCGATCTGGACGCGGATGCCGAGCGTGTTCAACAGCGGGATCAGTTCGGTGTGGCGGCCGATTTCCGGTGCGAGGGTCAGTACGCGGATCGGCGCCAGCGCGTGCAGGCGTTGCACGGATTCGAAGGTGGCTTCGACGGTCAGCGGCGGCTGCGCGCCGAGGCGCTGCGGGCTGATGAAGGGGCCTTCCAGGTGTACGCCGAGTATCTGCGCCGCGTCCGGGTCGGGTTCGGCGATGGCCGTGGCCAGGCCGCGCAGGGCGTGGACGATGTCGGCCTCGGCGGCGGTCATCGTGGTGCCCAGCAAGGCAGTGGTGCCGTGGCGCACGTGAGTGCGCGCGATGGTGCGCGCGGCGTCGCCGCCTTGCATCAGGTCGACGCCCGCGGCGCCGTGCACGTGCAGGTCGATGAAGCCGGGCAGGACGATGGCTTCGTCGCCGCTGATGCCGTCGATCGCGCCTGCTTCGATAGCCGCTTCGTCGATCGCACGGATTTTGTGGTCGAAGCTGATGCGTCCGCGGCGCCAACCCTCGGGGGTCAGGATGCGGCCTTGCAGGCGGTGCAGTTCGGTCACGGTTGCGGCTCGGCGATGATCAATTCGATGCCCAGTTGCTGCAGGCCTTCGCGGTAGCGGTCGTCGATGCCGGCGTCGGTGATGATGGCGTGGACCTGGTTGAGGTGAGCGATGCGGTGCAGGCTGACGCGGCCGAATTTGGAGGCGTCGGTCAGGACCACGATGCGGCGCGCACGCTCGACCATGCGGTGGTTGAGGCGCGCTTCGGCTTCATCGTGGGTGGTCAGGCCGAACTGCAGGTCCAGGCCGTCCACGCCGAGGAACAGGGTGTCGAAGCTGTAGGCGGTAAGGCTGGCCTCGGCCTGGCTGCCCTGCAGCGACAGCGATTGCTTGCGCAGCAGGCCGCCGGTGAGCAGCACGTCGACGCCGGGGGCGTTGGCCAGTTCCCAGGCGATGTTCAGGCCGTTGGTCATCACCGTGACGTCGCGATGGCCGCGCAGGTGGCGGGCCAGGGTCATGGTGGTCGAGCCGGAGTCGATGATGATGTTGTCGCCGGCCTGCACCAGCTGCGCGGCGCGCGCGCCGATGGATTCCTTCAGCGGCAGGTTCAGCGCGTCCTTCTCGTGGATGTCCTGTTCCTGCGGCGGCGTGCGCACCAGGTTGGCGCCGCCGTGGGTGCGGGTCGCCAAGCCCTGCGATTCGATATGGCTGAGGTCGGCGCGGATGGTCACGGCCGACACGTCGAAGCGCTCGACCAACTCGGCCACCTGCACCGACCCGCGTTCGATCAGGCACTGCAGGATCTGCTGTCGGCGGGAGCGGGTATTGCGTATGGCCATCTCTCGATCCGCAGGAAAAAACCGAAGATTAGCCGTTCGCCGCAGCGACGGCGTTGGCGGGCGCGCGCTCGCCGACGGCACGCTCGCCGGCAGTGTTCGCCGAACAGGCGCGGGCGTATTCGTCCAGGCACAGGCCGATGCGGTGGCGGACCAGCGCTTCCGGAGTGTTCGCCAGGGTGCCGGCTCGCACCGCGCGGTATTGCTCGGGCAGGTATTGGCTGAGCAGGAACGCCGGCGGCGCATGCGCGCGCAGGTTGTCGAACAGGCGCTGCACGGCGGCGACCAGGGCCGGCTCGCCCCAGTAGTAGCGGCAGCGGTCGCTGAGTGCGTACAGGCGCAGCAGGTGCAAGTCGCGTTCGTCGCCGTGGTAGTGCTGCTGCCAGTGCTTCGGGTTGTCGAGCATGCAGCGCTCCAACACCTGCGGCAGCTCCGAGCATTGCTCCGAAGGCAGCAGTTCGGCCTCGATCGCGGCCAGCGCGAACAGCGCCTCGCGGTAGGCGAAGGTGGCGGCCGGGCCGACCTTGAGGATGGCGAAGTGGTCGCGCACGAGCGCGTGCAGGCCGTCTTCGCGTTGGTAATCGGTGGAGTGCGCTTCGAACACGATGCGCGGCTGGCGTTCGAGGAAGTCGGCCAGGGCTTCGGCTGCGACCGGGTCGTAGTCGTGCACGCTGCTGTGGTCGAAGTCGACCCCGGGCTGCACCACCATCGCGATTACCCGCTCCCAGGCGATGGCCAAATCCGGTGCGGCGAAGGCCTGGCGATGAATGGCCAGCGTCTGTTCGGCCGCTTGCGGCGTGGTTACCGCGAGACCGCCTGCGAGCGAGGCTTCGCCACCAGGCACCGGCACTTCGGTACCGATCACGTACACCGGCGGCGGCAGGCCGTGTTCGGCGGCGGTGCGTTCGGCGATGCGCGCCAGTTCGGCCGAGCGCGCGGCGACGGTCGCATCCGGCAGCGGCGTGGGATCGTCGGCGCAGGACATGCTGCAGTCCAGATGGATCTTGTGGAAGCCGGCGGCCACGTAGGCTTCGATGAGCACGCGCGCATGCGCCATCGCTTCCTCGGACGGGCGCTTCTGCCAGGCGTTGGGGCCGAGGTGGTCGCCGCCGAGCACCAGGCGGTCGGCCGGGAAGCCTTCTTCGCGCGCCAGTGCCAGCACGTAGTCGCGGTATTGCGGCGGGGTCATGCCGGTGTAGCCGCCGAACTGGTCGACCTGGTTCGAGGTCGCTTCGATCAGCAGCAAGGTGCCGTGACGATGGGCCACGTCCATGGCGGCGCGCAGCACCAGTTCGTTGCTGCAGCACACGCTGTACAGACCGACGTTGCGGCCTTGGCGGTGGGAGGCGATCAGCGATTGCACGGGCGACATGGGGTAACTCCAACGCGACTCAGGACGAGGCGGAACTCAGACAAGCCAGAACTTAGAAAAACCGGCACCCAGACAAACCAGCACTCAAACAAACCAGCCCTCAGGCAAGCGAACTCAGGACAGCGCCGACGGCCAGGCGAGCAGGGCGGCGCCGCGGGCGCCGCCGGCATCGCCGAAGCGCGGCGGCACGATCGGCGGCACCTGCACTCCGATGAACAAATGCGCGGCGACCGCGGACGGCAGCACGTCGTACAGCGGGGCGTGCTGCGACAGGCCGCCGCCGAGCACGATCACGTGCGGGTCCAGCGCCAACACCAAGGCCGCCAGGCTGTGGCCGAGCAGGTCCAGATGGATGGCCAGCACTTCGCGCGCACGTGCATCGCCGGCTTCGGCCCGGGCGATCACCGCGCCGGCATCGACGGCCTCGCCACCGAAGTGGTGATGCAGTGCGACCAGGCCGCTGCCCGAGACATAGCGTTCGATACAGCCGCGCAGGCCGCAGGCGCAGTCGAGCACGGGCAGGCCGTGGCGCTGCAGCAGATGCGCCGGCACGCTCCAGTGGCCCCATTCGCCGGCCAGGCCGTTGAAACCGACCACCAGCCGGCCGTGCAGGCAATAACCGCCGCCGGCGCCGGTGCCGAGAATCGCGCCGAACATGCTCGGGTAACCCTCGGCGGCGCCGCCGTGGGCTTCGGATAAAGCGAAGCATTGCAGATCGTTGCCGAAGTGCAGCGGCCGGCGCAGCCGCGCTTGCAGGTCGGCGGCGACACTTTCGCCGGTCAGTGCCGGTACGTTGGCGCTGAGTTGGCGGCCGCTGCGGCGGTCGCGCACCCCGGGCAGGGCGATGCCGATCGGAGTGTCGACGAGTCCGAGCTCGGCGTCGGCCGCGGCGATCAACGCTTCGAGTGCGGCCAGGAAACCGGCGTAATCGCCTTGCGGCGTGGCGATGCGCCGGCGATGGCGCACCTCCAACGCGGCATCGCAGGCGACCAGTTCGATCTTGGTGCCGCCGATGTCGATGCCGTAGCAAATCGCGGGGACCGAAGTTTCAGCCATGGGCGCTTCAGCCATGGTGGATGGTGACGCCCTTGACCACCCGGTTGACGGTGCCGTCCGGGAAGGGATTGTCGGGGGTCAGACCGAGCGAGGCCGAACGCTGCAGCGCGTACATCTGCGCGAACGTCAGCCACACCGGCGCCAGCCAGGTGTCGTCGAACGGCGGCACGCGCAAGCTGTGGTCGTCGTCGGCGCCGATGTCGGCATGCGGGCCGATCGCCAGCACTTGTCCGGCGATGCCGTCGCGGCGCAGTTCGTCGAGCAGGTCCTGCTCGTAACGGCGCGCCAAGGCGTGGGCGCTGCGCACCACCACCACCAGGGTGTCGCCGTCGAGCGTGGATTTGGGGCCGTGGCGGAAGCCCAGCGGCGTGTTGGCCAAAGCGAGCACGCGGCCGGCGGTGAGTTCGAGCAGCTTCAGCGCGGCTTCGCGCGCCAGCGCTTCGAGCGGGCCGCTGGCCAGATAGATGACGCGGTTGAACGAGCGTTGCGCCAGCGCCGCGGCGGGCGCGTCCCATTGCGCCAGGCCCTCGTGCGCCAACGCGGCCAGTTGCGGCAGGCGCTCGATGCGCTGCGGCCAGGGCGCGGTGTCGAACACGCTCAGCGCCGTCAACAGCATGCAGCTCAGGCTGCTGGTCATGGCGAAGGCGCGGTCGCAACTGTCGGCCGGCATCAGCAGGGTGCAGGTGTCCTCGCGGCCGGCGCCGCGACGGGCCAGTTCGCCCTCGGGGTTGCAGGTGATGTCGAGAAAGCGCGCGTGCTCGACTTCGGCGCGCACCAGTTCGACCGCGGCCACGC
Organism: Lysobacter sp. 22409; assembly: GCF_052045105.1. Classification (NCBI taxonomy): domain Bacteria; kingdom Pseudomonadati; phylum Pseudomonadota; class Gammaproteobacteria; order Lysobacterales; family Lysobacteraceae; genus Lysobacter; species Lysobacter sp. 22409. Next base: position 55,504 of record NZ_JBQEOE010000026.1, read on the forward strand.
TCTCCGGGCTGGAGCCGCTGCGGGCGAAGGACACCAGCAGGGTCGGGCGGTCGCGTTGCAAGTACAGCGCAGGATGGGTGAGCAGGCTGGTGGTGTGCACCGCGCGGGTTTCGGCCGGCCATTGCGCGTTGATGCGATCGGCGACCAGGTCGGCGATGAAGCCCGAGCTGCCGGCGCCGGTGAACAGCACGCGCTGGCGCGGATCGTTCAAGCAGTCGCCAAGAAAAGCCTGCACGCGTTCGCTGGCCTGCGCCAGATCCTCGGCCAGGCGATTCCACAGGGCCGGTTGCTGGGCGATCTCGGCGGCGGTGTCGGCTCCGCCCAGGCGCTGCCAGGCGGAGGAGTCGGAGAGCGGGGTGACGTCCATGGATGATTCCTGTTGAGCGAGGGCACGATCTGTGTTTTCTTTCGGAAAGTCAATTATCGAAAGTAAAACAAAAGAAATAGACCAAGTTCGTGCAGTGATCGGTGCCACGGAATCAAAACGAAAGATTCGATCGTATGGGCTTTCGTTGCGGTATTAACAGGGGTTTTCGGCCGGTTTGGAAAGTATTGCATCGCACAAACTTTCGTTTTATAAAATAAATTCTTCCTTTTTTCTTTCAATTCATTGACAGCTTTCGAAAGCCTGCCCTAGAGTCGGCCGCAGCACATTTCGAAGCCCGCCGAGCGGGCCTGGGGGCAAGGTGGAATTCCGCGTGTGTCGTCCGCGACTGTCGATTGCGATCCTGGCTGCGCTGATGGCGTCGGCGTTGCCGGCCGCGGCCGAGCCCGTCGGCAACCTGCGTGCGGTCCGCGCCGGCACCGGCGCGACGCCGAGCTGGGAGCTGAGCACCGACACTGGCAGCCTGCTGCGCATCGAGGTGCTGGCCGACGACATCGTGCGCGTGCAGGCGGGGCGCCGCGGCAAGTTGGCGCCGGCCGGCGACAAGGCCGCGCCGATCGTGTTGCCGCAGCCGGCAGCCAAGATCGACGCGAGCCTGGAAGAAGACGCAGCCGAAGTGCGGGTGCGCACCGGCGCGCTGGTGCTGCATGTGCAGCGGCAACCGCTGAAGCTGCGGCTGGAGCGGATCGACGGCGAGCGCAGTACGCCGCTGTGGCAGGAATTGCAGCCGCTCGACCTGGACGCGGCGCAAAGCGTGCAAGTGCTGTCTTCGCAGGCCGACGAAGCCTTCTACGGCGGCGGTCAGCAGAACGGCCGCTATCAATTCAAGGGCCGCGAGTTGGAAGTGTCTTACTCCGGCGGTTGGGAGGAGGGCGACCGCCCCAGCCCGGCGCCGATGCTGCTGAGCTCGCGCGGCTGGGGCATGTTGCGCAATACCTGGAGCGACGGCAGCTACGACCTGCGGCAACCCGATCAGACCACCTTGTTGCACCGCGAAGACCGCTTCGACGCTTATTACTTCGTCGGCGATTTGCCGCGCTTGCTCGAGCGCTACACCCGTTTGACCGGCCGTCCCGGCCTGCTGGCGCGCTGGGCGCTGTCGTACGGCGACGCCGATTGCTACAACGATGGCGACAACGGCAAGAAGCCCGGCACCGTGCCGGAAGGCTGGCACGACGGCGCCACCGGCACCACGCCGGACGTGGTCGAAAGCGTGGCGCGCCAGTACCGCGAACACGACATGCCCGGCGGCTGGATCCTGCCGAACGACGGCTACGGCTGCGGCTACAAGCAATTGCCCGAAACGGTGAAGGGCCTGGCCAAGTACGGTTTCCGCACCGGCCTGTGGACCGAGAACGGCGTCGACAAGATCGCCTGGGAAGTCGGCACCGCCGGCAGCCGGGTGCAGAAGCTCGACGTGGCGTGGACCGGCAAGGGTTATCAATTCGCCATGGACGCCAATCAATCGGCGTTCAACGGCATCCTGCACAACTCCGATTCGCGCCCGTTCCTGTGGACGGTGATGGGCTGGGCCGGCATCCAGCGTTATGCCGTGGCCTGGACCGGCGACCAGAGCGCGAGCTGGGACTACATCCGCTGGCACGTGCCGACCTTGATCGGCTCGGGCCTGTCGGGCATGGCCTATGCCACCGGCGACGTCGACGCGATCTTCGGCGGCAGCGCCGAGACCTACACCCGCGACCTGCAGTGGAAGGCCTTCACGCCGGTGTTGATGGGCATGTCGGGCTGGTCGTCGAATGCGCGCAAGCACCCGTGGTGGTTCGACGAGCCGTACCGCAGCATCAATCGCGATTACCTGAAATTGAAGATGCGCCTGACGCCGTACATGTACGGCCTGGCGCAGCAGGCCGCGCAGACCGGCGCACCGCCGGTGCGCGGGCTGATGTGGGATTACCCGCAGGACCCGCACGCGCAGGACGAGGCCTACAAGTATCAGTTCTTGCTCGGTCGCGACCTGTTGGTGGCGCCGGTCTACCGCAGCCAGGCCGCGAGCCGCGGTTGGCGGCGCGGCATCCATCTGCCGGCCGGGCGCTGGTTCGACTATTGGGACGGGCGCAGCGTGCAGGCCGACGCGGCCGGCCGCGATCTCGATCGCCAGGTCGACCTCGCCACCTTGCCGTTGTTCGTGCGCGCCGGTGCGATCCTGCCGATGTACCCGGCGATGCTGTTCGATGGCGAAAAGCCGCTCGACGAGGTCACCTTCGATCTGTACCCGCAGGGCGATTCGCAGTACGCGTTGTACGAAGACGACGGCAACACCCGTCGCCATGAGCAGGGCGAGTCGAGCACGCAACAGATAAAGATGACGGCGCCGGCGCAGGGCAGCGGCCCGGTGACGGTGCGCATCGACGCAGTGCAGGGGCAATACCAAGGGCAGTTGCCGCAGCGCCGCTACGCCTTGCGCGTGCTCAGCCGCCAGGCGCCGCGCGCGGTCTCGCTGGACGGCCGTGCGCTGCCGCAGCTGGCCGATGCCGCCGCGCTGCAAGCGGCGGCGGAGGGTTGGTATTTCGATGCGGCTGAGCGCAAGGGCAGCGTGCACGTGCGCAGCGCCGCCAGCGATATCCGCAAACCGCTCGAGTTCGCGCTGGACTTCGCCACCGCCGCGGCGCTCGCCGACGACGCCTTCCCGGCCGCGCCGGCGCAGGGCCGCGCGTTGCCGGCCGACGGCCTGCTGGTGGTCAATCGCCCGGCCGAAGAGCCCGGCCACGCGCTCGAAAACGCTTTCGACGACGATGCGAAAACGTGGTTTCGCAGCGTGCGCAACCAGGCCGTGCGCACCGGCGCGCACGAGTGGACCGTCGGTTTCGGCGAGCGCAAGTTGATCGACGGCATCGAGTTGGCGCCGCGCAACGACAAAAACTGGAAGCACGGCCAGGTGCGCGACTACGAGGTGTACCTGGGCGACAGCAACGGCGAGTGGGGCGAGCCGATCGCGCGCGGCCGTCTGCAGCTCAAGCAGGAGCTGCAACGCATCGACTTCCCGGCCCGCGCCGGCCGGCTGCTGCGCTTCCGCGTGCTCAGCGTGCAGAACCCCGAAGGCGACGGCGCCTCGGCCACCGATCCGATGGTCACCGCCGCCCAGGGCGGCGCGGCGCGCGCGGTCGACGCGCTGCAACCGCGCGATGTCGGCCCGATCGCGCTGTCGAGTTTCCACATCCTCGAACACCAGGAACCGGAGCGGCCGGCACAGCAACGCTATCTCTCCGAGCTGCCGTTGCCGGCCGCGCTGGCCGATCAGGTCCGCGCCGATCACGCCTTCCGCGGCGACGATGCGCTGCGCATGAACGGCTTGTTGTTCCGCCGCGGCCTCGGCGTCGGCCCGAGCAGCCGCATCGACTTGCGCCTGCAAGGGCAGTGGCGTCTGCTGCGCGCCGACCTCGGCATCGACGACGCTTGCCGCGCCGCCGGCGGCCTGCAATTCCAGGTCTGGGGCGACGGCCGCCTGCTCTACGACAGCGGCCTGGTGAAAGCGCCCGGCGTGGTCAAGCCGGAGCTGGATATCCGTGGCCTGTCGTCCTTGAGCCTGCGCACGCTGGGCGCGCAAGGCAGCCAACCCACCCAGGTCTGTGCGAACTGGGCCAACGCCGTGCTGATCGGCCAGGAGGGCGATAGCGCCAGCATCCTCCCGCCATGAACCAAGCGAACACGCGACACGTACACCGAACACCCGACGCATAACTTCGAACACGTAACGCCGAACACCGAACGCGTACACCGCTCCTCCCCCCGCTCCAACCGACTGCGGCCGTCAGGCCGCGGCCCGGGATCGCTGTTGCCTTTCGTCCGCCATCCGCGCCGCAGATCCGCCAGGAGAGTTCCGATGTTGCCCGCAAGCCGCCGCCCGCGCCGTCAACGCGCCAATCGCCCATCCCGCATCACCGCCACCCCGCTGTCGTTGGCCCTCGCCGCCGCGCTGCTGGGCCACGCTTCCTTCGCTGCCGCACAGGATGGCCAGAGCAGCACGAACGGCACCGACAGCGCCGACAAGACCACCGAGCTGTCCCGCATCGAAGTGACCGGCTCCAATATCCGCCGCCTGGACGTGGAAACCGCCTCGCCGGTGCAGGTCATCAGCAAGCAGGACATCGAGAACATGGGCGCGCGCACCTTGCTGCAGGTGCTCGACAACCTGCCGGCGGCGCGTCCGGCGCAGCAGGATTCGCGCTCCTTGTTCACCGGTTCGGATGGCGCTTCGCAGGCCAACCTGCGCGGCCTCGGCGCGCAGGGCACCTTGGTGTTGTTGAACGGTCGCCGCCTGTCGTACTACGGCGCGCCGGCCGGCTTCCAGACCCAGTTCGTCAACATCGACGCCATTCCCGCCGCGGCGATCGAGCGCATGGAGGTGCTGACCGACGGCGCCTCGGCCGTGTACGGCACCGACGCAGTGGCCGGCGTGATCAACGTGATCACCAAGCGCAACTACCAGGGCGCGGAAGTCAGCGTGACCACCGACAAATCCTCGCGCATCGATTCCTACGGTGAGCACCAGGCCAGCATCACCGCCGGCTTCGGCGACCTCGACAAGGATCGCTACAACGTCTACGCCTCGGTCAACCTGTATCGCCGCGATGCGATTCCGTTGAGCGACTTCTACGACAAGCGCCCCGATCAGTACTACGTCAACAACCCGAACTATCTGAAGAACCTGCGCCTGGGCACCGGCAGCAAGCCGGGTGTGTTCAATCCCGGCAGTTACTTCGCCATCAACCCCAGGACCGGCGCGCGCGTGCAGGAACCCGCACCGGGCTGCAACAACGTGCTGACCGGCGAAGCCGCCGGCCCGCGTTGCATCTGGCAGACCTGGATGAACAACGAGATCGACGCGGGCGCCGAAACCGAGCGCATGACCGGTTACGTCAACGCTCATTTCCTGGTCGGCGAAAGCACCGAAGCCTTCGCCGAGCTGACCTACACCGACATCGACCTGCGCGCCAACGGCGGCACGCCGCGTTCGTTCGGCACCACCACCGGCAACCCGACCAGTTGGTTCTCGCGCAATACCGGCAATACGGTCAACCAGTTCCGCTATCCCTTCCTGGGGCCGAACAACGAATACAACCACGCCAGCCCCCAGCTCAAGGCGATCAACGGCGGGGTGGTGGGCCTGCAGTATCTGTTGCAGGATGTCGGCGACAACTACTTCGGCCAGCGCAACACCGACAAGAGCTACCGCGGGCTGTTCGGCCTGCGCGGCGCGATCGGCGACTGGAACTGGGAAACCGCGTTCGCCACCGCCGGTACGCACTCGGTCACTTACCAGACCATCAACGTCAACCTGGACGGCTTCCGTAAAGCCTTCGGTCCGTTCACCGTCGACCCGGGCACCGGCCGCGTGATCATCTCCGATCATCCGGCGTACAAGTTCGGCGAGATCAGCGAAGCCAACGCGGCCTTGCTGCGCGAGGCCTATCCGACCTTCGACATCCAGTCCTGGACTCGCCTGCATACCCTGGACGGCAAGATCGAAGGTCCGCTGTTCAACCTGCCGGCCGGCGAAATGCGCGCGGCGTTCGGCTTCAACATCAGCCGCGAGACCTTCTACACCCCGGGCAACGCAGACGCGGCCAACGGCCTGATCACCCAGCAGGGCGGTTCGTGGTTCGACGGCAAGCGCAACACCTATGCCTTGTTCGCCGAGACCGTGGCGCCGTTGACCGAGAAGTTGGAGCTCGACGCTGCGCTGCGCGTGGACAAGTACCCGAATTTCAGCGCCAACCTGGCGCCAAAGATCGGCTTGAAGTATCAGGTGCTGCCGCAGTTGCTGTTGCGCGGTACTTACTCGGAAGGCTTCCGCGCTCCCAGCCTGGCCGAGGCCGGTACCGGCGGCGTGTTCGCCCAGCTCGGCGGTTTCCGCGACGAGCTGCGCTGCGCTGAGACCAACGCGATCGCCAACCTGCTGCGCCAGTCGCGCCGCGGCGGCGATGTGGACCTGGGCAACTCGCTGCTCAATGCCGACTGCAGCCGCACCGTGGCGCGCATGACCCAGCCCAACCAGGACCTGGAGCCGGAGAAGGCCAAGATCGCCACCTTGGGCTTCGTGTTCGAACCGCTCGACTGGCTCTCGGTGTCGGCCGATTACTGGTTCATCTATCGCCGCAACGAAATCGCCGCACCGGACTTCAGCAAGGAACAGGACATCGTGTCGATGGCCCGTTCGCCGATCACCGATTCCGACCGCGCCGCGCAAGCCGCGTTGGCGGCGATGTGCGCCGACCCGGCCAGTGGCGTGAGCTGTCCGGGCACCTTGCCGGGCTATAGCGCCGGCAACGTGGCCAGCGTCGTCGGCCAGTACAAGAACCGCGGCCGCACCCTGGTCGATGGCTTCGATATCGATGCCCGCAGCCGCTTCTCGCTGGGCGAGTGGGGCAGCCTGAACGTCGGCGTGGCCGCCACCATCGCGCGCCGCAAGGAGGCCTACCTCGACGACGAAAACGGCTGGTACTACGGCAACACCGTGGGCTATCACAGCAATCCGCGTTTGCGCGCCACCATAAACGCCGATTGGAACTACCGCCAGTTCACCACCAGCTTCTTCGTCAACTACGTCGGCCACACCAAGTGGGCCTGGGACCGCGTCGATGCCGAGGACAACAACCCGGAAACCTGTACCGCCGGGTTCCTGCCGGTGCCGGAAGCGCAGTGCGACGGTGTGCCGTCCTGGTGGACGGCTAACCTGAGCCTGGCCTGGCGTCCGACCGAGAAGCTCAACGTCGGTTTCACCGTCAAGAATCTGTTCGACCGTCAGCCGTTCTACGACCCGAACAGCTTCCTCGGCGACTCCAGCGACTACGCCACCATCCTCGGCCGCAGCTACAGCGTCACGGTCGGCTATAAGTTCTGACGAAACAGATCGCGCCGGCATTGCCGGCGCGATCTTCGTGGTACACCCGATCCCGATAGCCTTGTCGCCCTGAAACAGCTCCCAGCGGGCTGCTGCTTCAGGGCGGCATCGCTTTTAGGGCTTAGCGGGGTTTGCCGGGGACACTCATGGAATTTGCGCCAGGGTCGGTCGAGAACACGAACCGGCTCTCGTACTCGCCCTCGCTCAATTTCTTGGTGGTTTCCATAAAGCTGTAGGTCGGTGCGCCGGTGTCTTTGGCGAAGCGTTCGGACCAGGCGGTGTAGTCGTCGGCGGATTTCGTGCGCATCGAGCCGATGCACAGGCTCAGGCCGCAGGAGAAATCCCGCAGCACTGCCTTGTCGCCGAGGCCTCGCGAAATGGCGGCCTTGTAGTGAGCCGCCAGGTCGTGAGCCTCGGGGTTGTTCGCGGCGCCTTGATCGAACAGGCGGGCCGCTTGTTGAAATTGTTTATCGGACTGCAGGAGCGTGGCGGCTCTTTCGGTAGCCAGCCCGCCATCGGCCAACAGCTTGCTTTCCGCAGGGAGGTAGGGCGACGGCGGAGGAGCGGATGGCGGTGCGCTTGCGGCAGCGGTGCCGCTCGTGCCGCTGGTGCCATCGGCCAAGGCCGGTGCGCTGTTGGCCTTGGTGGGATCTTTCGAGTCGGGCGCGACCTGCGCTGCCGGGACTTGGGAGGAGGGCGTTGGGGACTGGCTTGCCTTGTCGGAACAACCGACGAGCAAAGTTGCCGCAAACACGACGAATGCCGGATGAAGTTTCACGGTCGACCTCTGGATGAGTGCCGGACTCCCAAGGGAGCCCGGCGGGATGCTTCACGTCAGGGTGTCGAACACCCCAGTGAAGTTATGGCTCACTCCGGCGGCAGGGTGGGTTCGATGGTCATCGATACCCGACCACCGCAACAATCGGTGACGCGATAGCCAGTGGAGGTCGTGGTCACGCTGCAGGTGTTCGTGCAGGTGTACTTGCGTCCATTGAGGATTACCGAATCCCCCGCGATTGCGGCCGTCGCGGCCGCGGCAATAAATCCGCCTACTAACATAGGACCGACGATCATCTTCGACTTCACTGTGCGCTCCTTGATACTGGTTTGATGGGCTGGCTTCTTGCCAGCCGCGGAACACTAGCAAGGGGCGATTTGGAGCGTCAATCCAAATATGTGTTTCTGCTTAGGCGGTAGAAAACGAAATTTAATTTGTCGCGATAGGCATAAAACGAAAGAAAAATTTGGTTGAACTGCGTCCGCTTCCCACAGATGATAGGCGCGAACGCTTCGTGTCCCGTCGGTACTGGCGTCAATAGGGAATTCCTTCTCGCTCATGAAGAGCTCCATACTTGTGACCGGCGGCGCCGGCTATGTTGGAAGTCACGTAGTACTTCAGTTGGTGGAAAGAGGCGAACGGGTCGTCGTCCTGGACGACCTGAGCACAGGCTTCGCCGATGCCGTCATCGGCGCCGAACTGGTGGTCGGCGATGTCGCCGACAGCCGCGGCGTCCTGCGCCTGTTGCGCGAGCGCCAGTTCGATACCGTCCTGCACCTGGCCGCCCGCACCGTCGTGTCGGAATCGGTCGCAGACCCGTTGCGCTACTACGCCGACAATGCCTGTGCGACCCGCAGCCTGCTGTCGTGCTGCGCACAGGCCGGCGTAGCCAATTTCGTATTCTCCTCGTCCGCGGCGGTGTACGGCATGCCCGCCTCGGGCATCGCCGACGAACAGATGCCGGCCGCTCCGCTCAATCCCTATGGCGCATCCAAGCTGATGGGCGAATGGATGCTGCGCGATCAGGCGGCCGCCAGTGGGCTGCGCTTTGCGGTGCTGCGCTATTTCAATGTCGCCGGAAGCGATCTGCGTGGGCGCATAGGCCCAAGCACCCGCAACGCGACCTTGCTGACCAAGGTCGCTTGTGAAGTCGCCACCGGCAAGCGCAAGCACCTTGCCATCTACGGCACCGATTTCGCGACCCCCGACGGCACCGGCGTCAGGGACTATATCCACGTCGACGATCTCGCCCGCGCACATCTCGACGCCTTGACCTACCTCAGGGGCGGCGGCGAATCGGTCGTGTTGAACTGCGGTTACGGGCGCGGCTATTCGGTTCGCGAGGTATTGCGCGCCGTCGAACGGGCCAATGGCGGCCCGATTCCGGTCGTCGACGCGCCGCGACGGCCAGGGGATGTGCCGCTGCTGATCGCGGATGCAACAAGAATCCGTCGTGTGCTCGGCTGGGTTCCGCGTTACGACGATATCGATGTGATCATCGGCAGCGCACTCGCGTGGGAACGTCGCATCGATGCAAGAACGCCTCGCCCGGTATCGGCCCGCGCACTTGAGGGAGCGGCAGCGCTGCGGCCGGACGCCCCTCGCGTCATGGCCCTGTAAGCATTACCGCGTCGTCGTAAACGACTGCCGTTAGCGAGCGTGGTCGCATGGCGATCGCTCGGCCGACGGTGGGTTCCTGATTCGAACCTGTAGAAACCAGAATATGGAAATCCAGAGAAAGATCTTCGTGCAAGTGCCGAGCTACCGCGACAGGCAGCTCATCCCGACATTGACGGATCTCGTGGAGAACGCGTCGGACCCCGGCGGGCTCCGCATCGTGGTTTGCTGGCAGCACGACAGCGACGAATCCCTGGACGACTTCATCGATTCCGGCTTCCGCCACTCGGGCAGCACCCGCAGGAACGGGCACCTTGTGCACCTGTTGGACAAGGACGGAGCGATCGTCGAAGTGATCGATGTCCACTTCCTCGACACCAAAGGCTGCGGATGGGCGCGCAACGCGAGCCAGGGGCATTACGACGGCGAGCGCTACAACCTGCAGATAGATGCGCATCACCGCTTCGTCGAGCACTGGGATGCGGCCATGATCGACATGCTCGAGTCTTTGCGGGGCCGGTACGAGAAGCCGTTATTGACCGGCTACCCCCCGTCCTTCGACCCGGCCGTTTTCCCGGAGGGCCGGCAGAATCATGTCGGGCAAATGCTGGTCCGGAAGTTCTCCACCTTGGGTATCGTGAGCTATCGCGCGGCCAGGATGCCCGGCTGGGAGGAACGTACGGAACCGATGAGGGCGCGCTTCATGAGCGGCGGTTTCGTCTTCTCGGACGGCTGGTTCGTCGAGGAGGTCATGAACGATGCCGAGCATTTCTTCTCAACCGAGGAAATCGTCATGGCGGTCAGGGCGTTTACCCACGGCTACGATTTCTTTCACCCGCATCGCCCCCTGCTGTGGCATCAGTACAACTCGGGGGCCAGGAAGGTGTGGGACGACCACACCGACGAGCGGAAATCGAGTGGCGAGATAGAAGGAAGCGCAACCGACCGGGCAATTCTGGCGCTGGAGCGATCTTTGTCGCTGCTGGGTATTTCCGAAGATCACGAGGCCGTCGACTTCGGCAGGTACGGTCTTGGACGACATCGTTCGGTCGAACAGTTCGAAAGGTACGCGGGGCTGAGTTTCAGGCACCGGGGGATCAGGAGGGAGGCAGCGGAGCCCACCGAGCCCGATGAGTCTTGCTACGACCTCCCCGTCAACGAGTGGGAAGACGGCTTGATCTGCAAAAGAGCGTTCCGAGTGTGCATCAGCAACGCCCAGCCGCTTCCCGAGTCTGCAGATCTGGATTCGGTGGTGGTAGCCGCCTATGCGGCGGACGGATCGGAACTCGTAGCGCGCAGTTTGTCGGCGACTGAGCTGGAAGTTCTTGCCGCCCAAGGCTGTTTCGAATACATCGAGAAATTCGAGGCTTGCCCTTCGCGACTGCCTGCTCAGTACGATCTGCAGGCCACGAGCAAGTCGCCGGAGCTAAGTGGCGCATTTTCCATCATGGTGCATGAGCTTGGCGAAGACGCGGTGTCTGTCGCTCTTTGAGGTCGCAGCCGCCGATACAGCCCGACGCTGCGATGGCTACGAAGCATCGCAGTGGCGCCGCCGGCCCTTCCATCGCCGAAGGGAACTTCGCAGGCTTGGTTTCGCAGGCTTGGTTTCGAGGGTTGAGCATCGGGTCGCCGACAGTTCGGCGTCATCACGTGCGGACGCAGGACCCGGGTCGTTGCCCTGGCCCTCCCGGAAGGGCGTGGCCAGGGGCGTGGCTTCCTCCGCTTGACATAGACAGACCTGTCTGTATATTTCCGGCCATGAAAACCGCCGAGCCGGTACCGCCCCCTCCGCGCGAGCGCATCCTCGCGGTCGCCTCGCAGCTGTTCTACGCGCACGGCATCCGTGCGGTGGGGATCGACACGATCATCGATCAGTCCGGCGTCGCCAAGGCCAGCTTCTACAAGCATTTCCCTTCCAAGAACGATCTGGTCGCCGAAGTCCTGAGCCAACTCGGTGCGGCCTGGCGGCAATGGTTGGCCGATGCGGTCGACCGGCTGTCCGACGACCCCGGCGCGCGCCCTTTGGCGGTGTTCGACGCGCTGACCGAGCGCTTGAACAGCAGCGGTTTCCGCGGCTGCATCTTCATCAACTCGATCGTCGAACTGGCCGATCGCGACCACGCCGGTCATGCGGTCGCCCACGACCACAAGCAACAGGTCACCGCCTATCTCGAACGCCTGCTCGTGGACGCGCAGATACGCCCAGCCGGCGATCTGGCGAGCCAACTGATGATGCTGATCGACGGCGCGATCGTCACCGCGCTGCGTACCGGCTCGGCGGCGGCATCCTCGTCCGCCAAAGAAATCGCACGGATGCTGATCGAACGGCGTCCCGCCAAACGACGCCGAAGCGCCTGACGCGTAAGCGCCGGTTGCATCGCATCGCCCCCACCTGTCGCCTCATTCGGATCAACGTCATGACCTCGTTGTTGAAGCGCTTTGTGTTACCGATCGTATTGTCCGCTGTGTTCTCGCAGGCCTCGGCGGCCGAGCCGGCCATCAAGCTTTACGCCATGGATTGCGGCCGCGCGCAGTTCGCGGATCTCGCGCCGTTCGCCGATACCGGGGAGTACGACGGCCATCCCGGTACCCTGATGACGCCGTGCTTCCTGATTCGCCACCCGAAGGGCGACTTGCTGTGGGAGGCGGGCCTGGGCGATCGTTACGCCGAACCCCTGGGCGGGACTCAGCTTCCGCTTTACCGCGCCATAGTCGATACCCCGGTTGCGGCTCAGCTCGCGCAGTTGGAGCTGAGTTTCGACGACATCGACTATTTCGCTTTCTCGCACGGCCATGGCGACCATCTCGGCAATGCGAATGCATTGAAGCAGGCGACCTGGATCGTGAACCGCAAAGAGCTGGAGTGGATCCAGTCCGTTCCGGCGCCGCCGCGCACCAACCTCAAGCTGATCGAAACCCAGGCACGGGCGGCCACGATGCTTATCGACGGCGATCACGACGTGTTCGGCGACGGCAGCGTGCGTTTGCTGAAGGCGCCAGGCCACACGCCGGGGCACCAGGTGCTGCTGCTTCGGCTGCCGCGTTCGGGCCAGGTCCTGCTGACCGGCGATCTGTACCACTCGCACGAGAACCGCGCCGGGAAACGCATGCCGGTGTTCAACGTGAGCCGTAGCGAGACGCTGGCGTCGATGGACCGCATCGAGCGCATCGTGAAAAACCAACGGGCCCGCGTAGTGATCCAGCATTCGATGGACGATTTCAACGCGCTGCCGGTTTTTCCGGCCTACCTGGACTAGCTGTGGGGCGGTCGGCGCGGTTTGCCCGCATCGCATAGGATCACTGAGAAAAGCCAGGAAGCGGGCTTCCTGCCTTTGTCTTGGGACGCGCTGTGCGGTGGGGCGGACTTAACGCTTGCTTAGTGCTTGCCTTCGGGCTCGACATAGTCCTTGCCATCGGCCGGCAGATAGAAGTCCGTGCCTTGGTCCACGATCCAGCCCAGGCCGTTCTTGGCTTCGAGGTTGAACGTGCCCATCGGCGTCTCGAACACCCCAAGTACGTATTGGTCGATCATGGTCTGGCTAATCGAGAAACTGCTCTGGGTCGAGTTGAAGTCTTCGAACCGTCCGGACCAACGGATGATGTCGCCATTGACTTCGACATTGTCGATGACGCCGTGCGCGGTCAGGCCGATGTTCGGCAGATAGACCTCGATATCGTCGCCGACCCCCTTGGACTCGACGACATAGGGGTCGTAGGCGACGAACTGGCGACCATCGGAAACTTGCTTGGCCGAGGGGCGAAAACTGCCCGCGATCACCTTGTCGGGGTCGGCCAATTGCAGGATGGCCTTCTTACCGAGTGCGGCCTGCAGTTTCGTCCGGTCCAGGGAGAAGGTGCTGCGCCTGGACACGAGGCGTTCGATATCGCCATCGCGGTGCGAGGCGGACGCGCCGCCTTGCTCGGGCCCAGCGGTGCCGGGCGGGGCATAACTCGAGTCTTGCGGGCTGCCGCTCGCGGTCGACGGGTCCGCTCGGAAGTGCAGCAACAGGCCGACCGTCGCCGCGCCGGTCAGGACGAGCCCCATGATCAGAGCCTGGTTTCGTTGAACGTGCATGACTGTCCTCGCGATTGACTGACGGACCTGCCCGGCCGGCCCCGATGGCTGGCCGGGCAGGCGATGAACGCAATAGTCAGTAGAATTCCGAAACGAACTTGGAACGCTCATTCATCGCGCGCACCGCATCGATTTCGTTCTCGATGCCCATCGCGATAGCGTGGTCGGGCGTGTAGATACGCGGATTCGAGTAATACGGAATCACGTTGTCGTTCATGATTTCCTTGGTCATGTGGTAGCCCTTGGCATAGGCCGTGGCGCCGTTGTTCTCGTTGGCATGAGCGATGCCCATGTTGTGGGCCAGCTCGTGGCGCATCACGGTAGTCCCGCATTCCAACGCGCCAATGCCGACCATAACCTCGCGGCGCGTCGCCGTGACTACGCCGAGGCCGCACGATGCCGCGGTGGCGTTGTAGTAGTCCTCGTAGTAGAAGGCGTCCGCGGAAAGTTGTTGGCGGGTGGTCAGAACCGTCTGGTCCGTTTGTGCCGCGTTGAGGGCGTCCGACAAGCTGGTTTCCGCGAGCTGATGCTTCAGGAAGCCGACCGACTTGACATAGAAGTTGACCTTAGAGTTCTCCAGCGCCTCGTTGGTCAGTCGCAGGCCTTCGATCAGCCGCATCTTTTCTCCCGACTCGCCGACCCGGGCCACGGCCCGGTCGGTGTAGGCCATCAGCATCGTGATGATGCGGGTGTCCTGCGTCCAGCGCCCGGCGCTGTCGCGGACGAATCGCACGATGTCGCCGGTGCTGACCGGCAGCGAGCCGAAGGTGGTGCTTTGCCCGGTGACATCGAAGCCGAACGTGGCGTCGCTTTTGACGATCACTTCGTCGCCGGGTTGCGCGTTGACCGGCAGCAACAGCTTCTGCGACCAGTTGCCGTTGAGCGCATTGAAACGCACCGTCGGAGTACGCATGTCCGGCAATTGGTCGCTGCCCAGACTATTGGGCGTATGTACGACATCCGGGCTCGACTGCAGCGTCCAGTGATTCTTTTCCTTGATGAAGATGAAGTCGTAGCGCGCACCCGGAAACAGCTTCAAGGTGCCGGTCGTACCCAGATTCTGGTTGCTGATGGTCGCCGACCAGGTGGCGTCGGAGGTGACGCCGATGCGGTCGCGATCGCCTGCGGTCGCCGGCAGGATGAGGCTCGGCGACCAGTTGCCGTTGGCGAACTTGACCTGGGTGTTCGGTACTGCCGGAGCGGCCATCTGCGCGCCGATGCTACCGGCGTTCAAGGTCGTAACCGGCGTCTTGACGCTGAACCAGCGCTGGAACTTGGTCTGATAGACAAATACGTACTGGTCGCCTCCGCGCAGGTTGAACGTGCTCGCGAACTGCAGGTTCTGCGAGCTGATCTTGCTGCCCCAGGTGGCGGTGGAGTTTACCGCAAGCACGCTGTTGTCCGGTGCGCTGGCGGGCAGGGTGACGGTCTGCGCCCAGTCGCCGTCGGCGATATCGAAGCGGGTGTACTTGCCGACTGCGGGTGAGGGGATGCTGCCGCTGCCACCGTTGGAGTTGGGCGTATAGCTCGGCGCCGTTACCACCCAGCGTTGTTTGGCCGCCTGATAGACGAAGGTGACGTGATCGTCCTTGTAGATCGTCATCGACGTCAGCGGGAAGTCGGTGTTGCTCGCAATCAGGTTGCTGGTCTTGGTGGTGCTCGAATGAATGGTGACGGTGGATTGATCGGCGGCGCTGTTCGACAGCGTCAGCGTGGAGGCCCAATCGTTCTTCGAGATATAGAAGTCGATGGACGGGTAGTCGCTCGGGATATCCCCGCCGCCGACGGCGCTGGGGCTGAGGTCGGTGGCGGCGGCGTTGATGGCGAACAGCATCGCGAACAAGCCGATACACAATCTCTTCATTTCATCGTTCTCCACTGCGGGGATTCCAGGGTGCCGGTTGGCGTTTCGCCATGCTGCGCGTGTTCCTGGTTCTGGTGCATCCGGCCTTCCTGCCATACATGCGTCCCGTTCCTTCGACGACTGCTTCGTGCGAGTTTCTGGCGTATCGGGTATGCGACCTGACCTTTGCTCTGCAAGTGATCGCATCCGATGGGCATGCGGACGTTTCCCCGCCAAGTTGATCCTCGATCCGCCAGGCGGCGAGCTGCCAGGCGGATCGAGCCGACGATCAGTAGTACTGCGAGACTTCCAGCGAGCGTTCGTTCAAGGCGCGGGCCGAATCGGTGACATCGGCGATGCCCATCGGCAGCCCCATCGCGACGTTGTAGTCGGAGGTGTACAGATTTGGGTTCGAGTAGTACGCGATGCCGTTACCGCCCATGATGTCCCCGATCAGGCTGTAGCCTTTGGCGTAAGGCGCCGAGCCTCCGGTCGAATCGTCGCCGTGGTTGAGGCCCATGTTGTGGCCGAACTCATGGCGCATCACGGTGATCCCGCAGTTCAGGGATCCCGAACCGAGCATGTGTTCCTTCGAGGCGTTTACCCCGGCCAGGCCGCAGCCGTCTTCGGTACCTTCGTAGTAGACCGCGTCGGCCGCCGATTGGGTGCGCATCGACGCCACTACGGAGTCTTTGAGCACGACATTGAGGATGTCGCCCAGGGTCTCGGCCTGAAACTGACGCTTGAGCAGGCCGACTGTCTTGATGTAGAAATTGACCTTCGAGTTCTCCAGCGCCTCGTTGGTCAGCCGCAGGCCTTCGTGCAGGCGCATCTGCGCCGCGACCTCGCCGAGCTGGGCGGCGGCTTCCTCGCTGTAGATCAACAGCATGGTGATGATGCGGGTGTCGAGCGCCCACGCGCCGGCCGCGTTGCGCACGAAGCGCAAGGTTTCGCCCTTGCGCACCGGCACGGTGCCGAAGGCGGTGTTCTCGCCGCTGACGCTGAAGTCCCAGCTGGCATCGCTCTTGACCACCAAGCGGTCGCCGGGCGAGGCATTGACCGGCAGGCGCAGCGACGCGGTCCAGTTGCCGTCTGCAGCGGTGTAGCGGGCCGATGGCGACTTCATGTCCGGCAACTGTGAGCCGCCGAGGCTATTGGCGGTGTAGGCGGTTTCCGGACTCGACTGCAGCACCCAGCGGTTCTTCTCCTTGATGAAGATGAAGTCGTAGCGCGCGCCGGTATACAGCTTCAGCGAGCCGGCAGCCTCCAGATTCTGATTCGAAATGTTCGCCGTCCAAGTCGCGTCGGAGCTCAGACTGATGCGGTCGCGATCGCCTGCCGTGGCCGGCAGGCTGATTTCCGGAACCCAATTGCCGTTGCTGAAGTTGACCTTGGTGTACGGAACCACCGGAGCAGCCATTTGCGCTCCGACGGCGGCGGCGTTCAAGGCGAGCTCCGGAGTCTTGACGCTGACCCAACGTTGCAGGCTGGCGCGATAGACGAAGACGTACTGGTCGCCGGTGCGAATATTGAAGGTGCCCGCGAACATCACGTTCTGGGCATTGATCCGCGAAGTCCAGGTGGCAGTGGAAGCGATCGCGATGACGCTGCAATCGGGGGCGCTCGCCGGCAACGTGACCGCCTGCGCCCAATTGCCGTTGGCGAGATCGAAGCGGAGCAGCTTGCCGCTGGTATAGGCGGGAATGGCGCCGCTGCCGCCGTTGCTGTTCGGGCTGAGGCTGGGAGCGTTCATGCTCCACTGTTGTTTGGAGGCTTGGTAGACGAAGGACACTTCGTCGCCGGTATTCAAGGTCAACGAACTCAAGGGGTAATCGGTATTGCCTGTGATCAAGTTGCTCTTCATCGAGGCGGTGGTGTGGATGGCGACGGTCGATTGATCGGCTGCGTCGTTGGACAGGGTCAGCGTCGGCGCCCAGTCGCGATTCTTCATGTAGAAGTCGATCGCGGCGTAGTTGCCGGGAATGTCGCCGCCGCCGATCGTATTCGGGCTGAGGTCGGTCGCATTGGCGTTGATACAGAACAGCATTGCCAACAGGCCGATGGATAGCTTTCTCATCGCATCATTCTCCGTTGCTGTGGTTCTGGCGCCCGTCCGGATAGGTCGGGCGGAAACATGGTGTTCGGCCGTATGCGCGATCGCGGGNGGTGGCCCGCAAGGGCTGCCTCAGGTCACCATTCGTAACGCGCCGACAACTGCACGTAGCGCGGGGTCTGGAAGTTGGTGGTCTGGCCCCAGTTCGGGTTCGGCCCCCACAGCTCGAAGTAGTCGCCCGAGTTCAATGCAGGATCGGGACTGGGGATGTTCGGATCGTCTTCGACGCTGATCCTGCGATCGAAAGCCTCGTTCTGCTTCAGCGCCTTGTGGCGGTTGAACAGGTTGTAGACGTCCAATTGCAGGGTCAGCTTCTTGTCCGCCCAGTTCGGGATGTAGGCGACCTGGAAATCGAAGTTCCACCACCATGGAGTGCGTCCCATCTCGCCGCGCTGGCTCAGACGCACGCCGTAGTTGGTGTACTGGTGGACGTTGCCCGAGGTATCGGTCCAGCTGTCCTGGAACGGCCGATCGTGGCACCAATTGGTGCTCGGGGTTACCCAGCCGCCGTCGTGCGAGGCGATGATGTCTTCGGCCGAGTAGTAAGAGGGCACTTCGCCGTTGTGCACGTCCTGGTCGAAGGTGGGCAGGCGGCCGCGGCAACTGCGCGGCAAGCCCGACTGCACCGTCAGGTTGCCGCCCAAGCGCCATTCCTCGTTGAGGTTATAGCTGCCGAACACCTTCAAGGTATGCCGGCGATCGTTGGCCAGATCGCCATAGGAGCCTTCCTGCAGGCTCCGGTTGTTGAAGTCGATGCTGTGGGCGACGGCGCCGTCGACTTCGGTGGAGTTGGCATAGCCTTCGACGTTGCCGTAGCTGTGCGCCCAGGTGTAAGAGCCCTGGATGGACCACGTCGGGGTGCTTTTTTCCAGCATCAGCTCGATCGCGTTGTACTTGCGCTTGTAGCTGGGCAGATTGAAATAGCGCGCGGGCAGGGTGACATTGGTCAGCGGGCCATTGATGTCGCCGTCCAGATGCATGCCGATGGTGGCGTCTTTGTTCGGGTTGATGAAGATGCAGCTCGACTGGGTGCGCATGAAATCGGCGCGCGTCAGGCTCGAGCCGTTCTCTTCGGCCCAGGCCACGTACGGGGTGTAGGTGCAGTAGTTGTCGAAGCCGTTGTTGACTGCGCGACGGATGCCGCGCACGCCTACGGTCCAGTCGTTAGCCAGCGTCCATTGGGTACCGAGGATGAACTCGTCCTGGCTCATCGGCTCGAGTTCGGTGTCGGTGATCGTGCGCGGATCGGGCGGGCGGGGGCCGTTATAGGTATGGAACTGGCTGCCGACGGTCCCGTTGGTATTGACCGTCAGCGGAGCCGACAGGCCGACGGCCGCGCCGGTGACCGGATCGATGCCTTGGTAGGTGTGGTAGGAGGCGACGAAGTCGGTGTAGTTGGACAGGGTGATCGCGAGCATGTTCGGGATCGGAATGAAATAGCGCCCGGCCGTGCCGTACACCTTGAAGCTCGAATCGCCGTTCATGTCCCAGGAGAAGCCCAGGCGCGGCGACCATTGGTTGTCGACCTTGATGAAGGTCGCGCCGCGCATGTTTTTGTTGTCGAAGGTTTCGCGCCGCAGGCCGCCGTACAGCAACAGGTTCTTGGTGACCTGCCAGTTGTCCTCCAGGTAGACCGCGGTATTGGTGGCGCTGAATCCGCCCGCGCCGGTCTCCATGCTGCGCAAGCGTACGTACTCGCCGCCGGGAGTGAACCCGGAAACGCCCAGTACTCGTCCGCCGGCATCGGCGGTGAGGTAGCGGTAGTAGGTGTTGTTGCCGCTGTATTGGGCGACGAGCGTATTGGACGAGTTCTTCTCGTAGTCGACGCCAAAGCGGACGGTATGGTCGTCGGTATGCCACTCGCCGTCGATCCGATAGCCATCGCGGATGTCTTTCTGT
Organism: Lysobacter sp. 22409; assembly: GCF_052045105.1. Classification (NCBI taxonomy): domain Bacteria; kingdom Pseudomonadati; phylum Pseudomonadota; class Gammaproteobacteria; order Lysobacterales; family Lysobacteraceae; genus Lysobacter; species Lysobacter sp. 22409. The sequence goes on from NZ_JBQEOE010000026.1 coordinate 75,076, forward strand.
TTGACCGTGCCGTCGACGTAGGTCAGGTACAGAGGGTTCCAACAGCCTATGTATTTGATGCTGCCTTGATTCAACCCGCGCGAATCGTAGGCGCCTGGGCACTCGATGCCGCGCGGAAGTTGCTTGTCGAAGTCGCGGATGGAATCGAGTCGGCCTGCCTGTGCCGAGAGGATGAAGTCGTCGCCGAAGCGGCCGGTGTACTTGAGCAGGCCCATGCGCCCGCCGCCGCCGGTTTCCTTCTTCTGGAAGAACTCCAGATCGCGTCCGCTGCCGAAGGGGCGATCGGGATAGCCGTCTTCGTCGGCATCGATGCCGCGATAATCGCGTCTGCTGACGTCGCGGGGTGCGAAGACTCCGGTCAGTTCGAGGCTGTGGTCATCGTTGATGTTCCAGTCGAGCTTGACCACGCCTTGGGGGCTGGTATTGCGCGTGTGGGCGGCATCTCTGTAGCCATAGCTTTCGTCGATGTCGTAGCGCCCCTGCAACAGGGCGAAGAAGAACAGCTTGTCGCGGATGATCGGACCGCTTTGGTAGACGTTGTACTTGGTGCTCTCTGTTTCGTTGGCCGGATTGGAGTAGCTGAACCAGGGCATCGTTTCCTGGTCGCCGTTGCCGACGGCGGCGAGGTGCGGATCGCGCTGACGCAGATTGGGATTGCGCTCGCGCAGCCAGCGCGGTTCCCAGTACACGCTGGCACCGCCCTTCCAATCGTTGGTGCCGCGCTTGGTGACGACGCTGAGCACGCCGCCGAGCGAGCGGCCGAACTCGGCGCCGTAGCCGCCGGTCTTGACCTGGATTTCGCTGACCGCCTCGAAGGGCATGTCGAAGTACGACAACATGTCGCGCATGTTGGTGATGTCGAAACCATTGATGTAGTAGCCGTTCTCGGCCACCGAGGAGCCGCCGACCGAGACCAGGTTGCCGTAACCGGCATCGCCCTTGACCACGCTCGGCGCCAACAGCGCGACCGAACTCAGTTCGCGCGCTACCGGCAGCTTCAGCAGTTCCTTGGCGCTGATCACCGTGGTCGACTCGACCGACGAGACGTCGATCGGGTTGATCCTGGAACCGTTGACTACGACCCCGTCGAGATCGGTCGCCTGGCCCGGGGCAGCCGTCGATTTGGCGACGAAGCTGACATTCACGCCGGTGCCGACCGGTACGTGCACGTCGCGCTTGTCGCTGCCGGTGCTGACGCGGTAGTCGCCCGGCGGCAGCTGGCTGAAGGTGAAGCGCCCGTCGCCGCCGGCCTTGACGGTGCGTTTCGCGCCGGTGCCGACGTTCTCGATGCTGATGACGGCTTCGGGCGCGGCATGGCCGAAAATCGAGCCGATCGCGCTCTGGGCCATGACGGCACCGGAGAACAGGCTGGCGCTGAGGGCAAGACTGAGTACGGAGCGCATCAGTCGCGTGCTGGGAGTTCTGGCTGGCATCGGGTTTCTCTCTTATTCGTATGGAATCCGTCGCGGCGGTTCCGGGCGGCTGTGGAGCGCACTGGCCGCGCGCCGCGCGAAGTGCGGTGGATAAGCGGTCGTGAAACTCAGGTCGCGCGATAGGTCATGGCTGCCCCTTTCACCTGGTTGAAGACTCGCGACGTGCGCTGGTTGCGCGACTCGTCGAATGCTTGCTCTCGTGCCCGGATGGCCGGGGTGGTGCGCGCGGCACCGAGGAGCGCCGAGCAAGAACTGCGGCGCAGACCGCCGTGGGGGAGGGCGGTCATCGAGCGGCTAGCGTTTTCGCGCGCCGGTCGATTCGGTTTCGCGGGGCGTCGGGGGCAGTCGACGCGGCGCCGGAGGGATCCGCCCTTCGTTGTGCGGTAGCTGCGCGTCTTGCCGCGGCAGGGAGTTCGCCGCGTAGATGCGCATCGCTCGATCCTGACTCGATGCGCTCGTGGCAGCGCCGGTAGCGTGGTAACGAGCGGGCCGGGTGTCGAAGCGCGGGCTGTCGATTGGCATCGGGAGAGAGGGACGATGCCAATCGAGCCCGCGAAAACAGGAGAGGGGCTTCGTCGAGGCCCGACTGGGGAGGCCGTAGCCGTGCCGGACGTAAATCGCTGCGGTACGGGACGCGAGGGGGACGGGTGAGGGCGTTGCGAACCGCAAGGCGCAGGCCCTGTCCGAGCGAGTTGCGCTTGGGACGCAGGCGGGCGGCTGCGCAGAGCGCAGCTGTCGCGGAGTTTCGGTGTGGTCCAGTTCGGCGTGATCCAGGAAAGCCAGCATCCCCATGCCCCTCGTGATGCAACCTTGTCCGCCCGGCGATCTCCCTGATCTCGAATCGGCCATCGCTGATGTCGATGCAGCGATGCGATTGCGTGTAGCGAACATTCGTGTCGTTGAGATGGAATGTAGCTAAATTTCCTGAGTATTTATTAGAATATTTTGATATATGTTTTGGATGACATTGGCGGATTGTGCAATAGTAATTAGGGCGGTATTTGACCAGATTGTATAATTAAGTATATGTTTTATAAGAATTTAAATTCGATCATGTGTGCTTGTTGCGGCAGTTGATTTCATAAGAAACTAAATAATTCAAGTGTGCTTATTGCATATTAGATCGAGGATAAAAAAATCTATGTAAGAAAAAAACAAAATTAACAGGGCTGCCCATGGGGCTCGCTCGGAGGTCGCGAGCCTGGCGAGGCAAGGGAGGGGGGACGTACGCAGGCTTGGGCCGTTTACTGCCGCGCGTCATGGTTTTGTGGTCGTCGGTGACTGCCAAGCGTCACGATCGCAGCGTGCGCAAGGCCGCGATTAGGAAGCTGTAAGGCGTCTTAAGCGCCGGTTGCTTCAATTGCTGGCCGGGCCCCGATAGGCATTACAATCCCGCACTTGTCGAAACCTGCCGCGCAAGCTGGCGAACGCCGCGCCCAAGGCGCCGTTCCGGTGTTGCAGGCCACAAGCGCTCCGCGTGGCCGGTTCGATCTCAGTCGATCAATAAAGGAGTGTCCTGAGTGCCTACTTGGCTTGTGACCGGCGGCGCCGGATTCATTGGCGGTAACTTCGTTCTCGATGCGGTCCGCAAAGGGATCAAGGTCGTCAATCTCGACGCCCTCACCTATGCGGGCAATCTCGACACCCTGGGCAGCCTGGACGGCAACCCGAATCATGTGTTCGTCCAGGGCGACATCGGCGATGCTGCCCTGCTCAAGCGTCTGCTGGCCGAACACCGGCCGCAGGCGGTGGTCAATTTCGCCGCCGAAAGCCATGTCGACCGCTCGATCGAAGGTCCGGCGGCGTTCGTGCAGACCAATGTCGTCGGTACGCTGAGCCTGCTCGAGCAGGTGCGCGACTACTGGAAGCAACTCGATGCGCCGGCCCGCGACGCGTTCCGCTTCCTGCACGTGTCGACCGACGAGGTCTACGGCAGCCTCGGCGACACCGGCAAGTTCACCGAAACCACGCCGTATGCGCCGAACTCGCCGTACTCGGCCTCCAAGGCCGCTTCCGATCATCTGGTGCGGGCGTTCCACCACACCTACGGTCTGCCGGTGCTGACCACGAATTGCTCGAACAACTACGGGCAATTCCAGTTCCCCGAGAAACTCATCCCGCTGATCATCGCCAAGGCGCTGGCCGGCGAACCGTTGCCGGTCTATGGCGACGGCCTCAACGTCCGCGACTGGCTGTTCGTCGGCGATCATTGCGCCGCGATTTCGCGCGTGCTCGAAGCCGGCCGCATCGGCGAGACCTACAACGTCGGCGGCGATGCCGAGCGCGCGAACATCGTCGTGGTCAAGACCATCTGCGCGCTGCTCGACGAGCGTCGTCCGCTCGCCGACGGCCGTGCCCGCGAATCGTTGATCGCCTATGTCGCCGACCGCCCGGGCCACGATCGCCGTTACGCGATCGACGCCGACAAGCTCAAGGGCGAGCTCGGCTGGGCGCCCACGGTCACTTTCGAAGAGGGGATCGCCCGTACGGTCGACTGGTATCTCGACAACCAGGCCTGGGTGCAGCGCGTGCTCGACGGCAGCTATCGACTGGAACGCATCGGCCAGGCTTGAAGCGGCCGCTCAAGAGGAACCACGCATGAACCGTAAGGGCATCATCCTCGCCGGCGGCTCCGGCACGCGGCTGTATCCGATCACCCAGGGCATCAGCAAGCAGCTGCTGCCGGTCTACGACAAGCCGATGATCTACTACCCGCTCAGCGTGCTGATGCTGGCGGGGATTCGCGAAGTGCTGATCATCAATACGCCGCACGAGCAGGCTCTGTTCAAGACCCTGCTCGGCGACGGTTCGCGCTGGGGCATGCGTATCGAGTACGCGCAGCAGCCGAGTCCGGACGGACTGGCGCAGGCCTATCTGATCGGTCGCGAGTTCGTCGCCGGTCAGCCGAGCTGCTTGGTGCTCGGGGACAACATCTTCCACGGCCCCGGCCTGACCTCGATCCTCAAGCGCGCCGACCAGCGCCAGGAGGGCGCGACCGTGTTTGGTTACTGGGTTAGCGACCCGGAACGTTATGGCGTCGCCGAGTTCGATGGCGACGGCAGGGTGGTCGGCCTGGAAGAAAAGCCGCTCAAGCCTCGCTCGCACTATGCGGTGACGGGGCTGTATTTCTACGACGGCCGAGCCAGCGATTTCGCCGCGAGCCTTAAGCCTTCGGCGCGCGGCGAACTGGAGATCACCGATCTCAACCGGCTTTACCTCGAAGAGGGGGCGTTGCACCTGGAGCAACTGGGCCGGGGCTATGCCTGGCTCGACACGGGTACGCACCAGTCGCTGCTCGAAGCCTCCAATTTCATCGAAACCATCGAAGCCCGCCAGGGGCTGCGCATCTGCTGCCCTGAGGAAATCGCCTGGAACAATGGCTGGATCGACGCCGATCAACTGGCCGAGCTCGCTCGTCCCCTGGCTAAGAACGGCTATGGTCAATATCTGCTCGGCTTGGCCGAGCGTGGCTTCGTGCCGTAAAGGAACCGCTCTTGAAGATTATCGAAACCGATCTGCCCGGCTGCGTCGTCATCGAACCGCAGGTGTTCGGCGATGCCCGCGGGTTTTTCTACGAATCGTTCAACCAGGACAAGCTCGCGGCGGCCGGTCTGAACCCGCGCTTCGTCCAGGGCAATGTTTCCTCGTCCGCGCGCGGCGTGCTGCGCGGCCTGCATTACCAATGGCCCAACCCGCAAGGCAAGTACGTCTCGGTGATCGAGGGCGAGGTGTGGGACGTGGCGGTGGACATCCGCCGCGGTTCGCCGCACTTCGGGCGTTGGACCGCGGTCGTGTTGAGCGCCGAGAACAAGCGCCATTTCTGGATCCCGGAAGGCTTCGCGCACGGCTTCGCCGTGCTCAGCGAACGCGCAGTGTTCAGTTACCTGTGCACCAACACCTACGATGCGAAGGCCGATGCCGGCGTGCGTTGGGACGACCCGGACCTGGCGATCGATTGGCCGGTCGGTGATCCGTCCTTGTCGGCCAAGGACGCCGTTGCGCCCTTGCTCAAGGACGTTGCCGAAGACCGCCTGCCGGTCTACACGCCATGAGGGTGCTGTTGCTCGGTGGCGACGGTCAGGTCGGCCATGAACTGCGCCGCAGCCTTGCCGCTCTCGGCGAAGTGGTCGTTACGACCCGCAGCGGCCGGCTCGCGGTCGACGGCAGCGTCTGCGAGACCCTCGATCTGGCCCAGGCCGATGCGATCGAACCCCTGCTGCGCCGCGTGCGTCCCGACCATGTCGTCAACGCCACCGCCTATACCGCGGTGGACCGCGCCGAAAGCGAGCGCGAGCTCGCGTTTGCGGTCAATGCTCAGGCGCCGGCGCGGCTGGCCGAGCTCTGCTCGGCCGACGGCATCGGCCTGGTCCATTACTCCACCGACTATGTCTTCGACGGCAACGGCACGCGTCCGTATCTCGAAAGCGATCCGACCGGCCCGCTGAGCGTCTACGGCGAGAGCAAGCTGGCCGGCGAAGAGGCGATCCGCGCCAGCGGGGCCTCTCATCTGATCCTGCGTACGGCCTGGGTCTATGCCACTCACGGCCATAACTTCCTGCGCACCATGCTGCGCCTCGGTGCCGAGCGCGACGAATTGCGGGTGGTCGCCGACCAGCACGGCTCGCCGACGCCGGCCTGGTTGCTCGCCGATGCCGCGGCGACGGTGCTGGGCCAGGGCATCGTCGAATCCGGCGTGCGCCATATCGTGGCCGGCGGGCAGACCAGCTGGCACGGTTTCGCCGAAGCTATATTCGCCGAAGCCCAGGCCCGAGGCCTGATCGAGCGCCGCCCGCAGGTGCTGCCGATCACCACCGCCGACTACCCGACGCCCGCGCGGCGGCCGAACTATTCGGTGCTCGACACCAGCCGTCTGCAAGCCGAGTACGGTCTGTCGATTCCGCAGTGGCGCGACGCTCTCAAGACCACGCTCGACGCCGCCTGAACCCGCGCGTCCGCGGCATCGCCACGCTTCCGTGGGCCACGCGGCACACTGCCGCGGCCCAATTGTGTGAGCGCCGTCGGCCTTCTATGATCGCTGCGTCGCGGACGCGACGGGCCGACGTTTCGCCGCGGGGATGGGCGAGGGCGGACCGGCAGGCCGGCTGAAGCCCGGCCTGCGAAGACGTAGGGAGTGCGCGGCTTGCGAGCGTTCCTCCATGACGGCAGTCCGCGCCGACCGGCGGCGGATGCCGCCGGCTTTCGAGGGAACCGTTCTCGAGGGAACCGTTCTCGGCGGAACCATTCATGGACTACAGGGGATCGCAATGAAGCATTGGGGAAGCGCGCTGTTGCTGGCGGGGCTGCTGGCTGCGCCGATCGTGGATGTCGGCGCCGCGGAAAACGCGGTGAGCGCAGGCGCCGCCGCTCGAGGAGCGGCCGTTCAAGGCGTCGATGTAGAAGCCTTCGTCAAACCGGATACCTTCACCGACGTCAAACTGTCGCCGACCGGCGAGTTCTACGCCGCCTCGGTGCCGATGGAGGACGAGACCGCGTTGGTGATCTTCAGTCGCGCCGACATGAAACGCACCGGCGTATTCCGGGTGGGCAAGAACAATCACGTCGACGATTTCTGGTGGGTCAGCCCGACCCGTGTGTTGATCGGCATGGCCCAGAAGCTGGGCTCGCGCGACGCGCCGATCCCCACCGGCGAACTGTTCGCGATCAACGCCAACGGCACCGGCGCCGACGTGCTGATCGGCTACCGCGTGCAGAGCCGCGGCGCCGGGACGCGCATCCAGCCGAAGAAGGTCGAGGACGTCGCCGGCTTTCTGGTCGACGATCTGCCGGCCGACGACAAGGGCGTGGTGATCTCGGTGCAGCAGTTCAGCGCCGACGCCTATACCCGTGCCGAGCGCCTGGACACGATCACCGGCCAGCGCAACCGGCTCGCGATCGCGCCGGTGCGCAATGCCCGTTACATGACCGACAACGCCGGCGTGGTCCGTTTCGCGCTCGGCTTCGGCACCGATCTGCGACGCAAGCTGTTCTACCGTGCGGATGAAAAAGCCGAGTGGGCTTTGCTGGGCTCGGATACGCAGGACGAGGTCATGGATCACCCGATCGGCTTCTCCGCCGACGACAGCGTGGCGTATTTCCAGAGCGAACAGACGCAGGGGCCGGACGCGATCGTCGCCTACGACCTCGCCACCCGCACCCGCAAGGAGGTCCTGCGCGACAAGACCGCCGATCCGGACCGCATCATCTATCGCAACAACACCCGCATCCCGGTCGGCGTGTTCTTCGCCGACGGCAAGCCGCGCACGGTGTTCTTCGACAACGCCTCGCCGGAGGCGCGCCAGTACCGCAGCCTGGAGGCGGCGTTCCCCGGCGATGCGGTGCGCATCACCTCGCAGAGCGCCGACGGCCAGCTGGCCCTGGTCCAGGTCTGGAACGATCGCAGCCCCGGCGATCTGTTCTTGTTCGACAAGGCCAACAAGCACGCCGCGCACGTACTGAGCCGCCGTTCCTGGTTCGACCCGGCCACGCGTGCGCCGGTGCGCGCGGTCAACCTGCGCGCGCGCGACGGCCTGCCCTTGTCGGGCCTGCTGACCACGCCGAAGGACAGCAGCGGCAAGTCCCTGCCGTTGGTGGTCATGCCGCACGGCGGTCCGTTCGGCATCCAGGATGCCTGGCGTTTCGACGACGACTCGCAGTTGCTCGCCGATGCCGGCTATGCGGTGCTGCAGTTGAACTATCGCGGCTCCGGCGGCTATGGCCGCGCCTTCCTCGAAGCCGGCAAGCGCGAGTGGGGCGGCAAGATGCAGGACGACGTCACCGACGCGACGCGTTGGGCGATCGAGCAGGGCATCGCCGACCCTTCGCGTATCTGCCTGTACGGCGCGAGCTACGGCGCCTACGCCTCGCTGATGGGCGTGGCGAAGGAGCCGGCGTTGTATCGCTGCGCCGCCGGTTATGTCGGCGTGTACGACCTGCCGATGATGCACACCACCGGCGACATCCAGCGCCGCGGTTCCGGCGAGGCCTATCTGCGCAGTTGGCTCGGCTCACCGGAAGCGCTCGACAAGGTGTCGCCGACGCGTTTGGCCGACCGCATCAAGGTGCCGGTGTTCCTCGCCGCCGGCGGCGAAGACGAGCGTGCGCCGATCGTGCACAGCGAAAAGATGGAGAAGGCCTTGCGCCAGGCCGGCGCGCCGGTCGAGACGCTGTACTACAAGACCGAGGGCCACGGTTTCTACCGCGAAGAACACCAGCGCGAGTACTACACGCGGTTGCTGGCGTTCCTGTCGAAGTCGCTGGGAGGCCGTGTGGCGGCGGCGCCGAAGGCGGCAGCGCCGGCGCAGGGCAAGTAAAGGCGAGAAGTGAGTGGGGAGAAGTGAGGAGTGAGTAAGGGCCGTCGCCGCTGTCCTGCTCGCTTTTCGCGCCAGTCGCCAGCAGGTAGTAAAAGGCGAGAAGTGAGTGGGGAGAAGTGAGGAGTGAACAAGGGCTGTCGCCGCTGTCCTGCTCGCTTTTCGCGCCAGTC